>JAEXXS010000262.1 GCA_023451915.1 Pseudomonadota bacterium
GATGAAGACACGCTTCAGGATCTGGAAGACGTGCTGATCCAGGCCGATCTTGGCCTTGAAACCGCAATGCGCGTCACCGATGCGCTGGCCTCCGGGCGCTATGGCAAGGATGTTTCGAGCGATGAAGTGCGCTCGATCATGAGTACCGAAATCGAAAAAGTGCTGGCCCCTGTCGCCCAGCCGCTGGAACTCGACCTTTCGCACAAGCCGCATGTCATTCTGGTGGTCGGCGTCAACGGCACCGGCAAGACCACGACCATCGGCAAGCTTGCAGCAAAGCTGACAGCAGGCGGGCTGAAAGTCATGCTGGCGGCGGGGGACACTTTCCGCGCCGCAGCCATTGAACAGCTGCACATCTGGGGCGAACGCACCGGCGCGCCGGTTGTCTCGTCCAAGCTTGGGGCGGATGCGGCGGGCCTTGCCTATGACGCCTGGGTAAAGGCCAAGGAGGCGGGCAGCGACGTGCTGATTATCGATACAGCCGGGCGCTTGCAGAACAAGGCCGAGCTGATGGACGAACTTGCCAAGATCGTCCGCGTTCTCGGCAAACACGACCCGGAAGCGCCGCATACGGTGCTGCAAACGCTTGACGCAACGACCGGCCAGAACGCGCTCAATCAGGTGGAAATTTTCAAAAATATCGCCGGCGTGAACGGGCTGGTCATGACCAAGCTTGACGGCACGGCGCGGGGCGGCATTCTTGTGGCCATCTCGGCCAAGCACAAGCTGCCGGTCTATTTCATCGGTGTCGGCGAAGGCGTCGATGACCTCGAACCATTTGCGGCCAATGAATTTGCCCGCGCCATTGCAGGAGTTGCCTGATGGAGCACCCCGTCTTCGAACGCGATCCATCGCAGAAGAGCGAAGCCGAGCGCAAGGAAATACCGCCTTTGCTCAAGCTGGCGCTGGAGCTGGGGCCGCTTCTGGTGTTCTTCTTCGCCAATGCGCGCGGCGAAACGCTGATCGAGCGTTTTCCGGTGCTGGCCTCCATTGGCGAACCGATCTTTCTCGCCACCGCCCTTTTCATGGTCGCGACGGTGATCGCGCTTGGCATTTCATGGGCCATGACGCGCACGCTGCCCATCATGCCGCTCATTTCCGGCATCGTGGTGCTGGTGTTTGGCGCGCTGACGCTCTGGCTGCACAACGACACCTTCATCAAGATGAAGCCCACCATCGTGAATACACTGTTCGGCGCGATTCTCCTCGGCGGCCTGTTCTTCGGCAAATCGCTTCTGGGTTATGTGTTCGATTCGGCCTTCCGGCTTGATGCCGAGGGCTGGAAAAAGCTCACCTTCCGCTGGGGCCTGTTCTTCATCTTTCTGGCGATCGCCAATGAAGTTGTCTGGCGCAATTTCTCCACCGATGCCTGGGTTTCGTTCAAGGTCTGGGGCATCATGCCCATCACCATCGTCTTCACGCTTTTACAAATGCCGCTGATCCAGAAGCATTCATTGACAGAGGACAATAAGCCCGCATCATAGTCATATGAAAAGAGGCATTGAGGAATCGCGGCATGGTCGAAATCGCACCAAAGCTTGAGCCAAAGCTTGAAATCGAACAGTTCATCTGCCGCAGCGACAATTACGGCGTCCTGATCCACGATCCGGTCAGCGCGCTGACTGCGGCCATCGATGCGCCCGACGCCCATGCCATAGAAGCAGCGCTTGAACGGCGCGGCTGGACGCTGGACTTCATTTTCACCACCCATCATCATCTCGACCATGTCGAAGGCAATGCCGCGCTGAAAAAGAAATTCGGCCTCAGCATCATCGGCCCCCGGGACGAAGAGAGCAAAATCCCCGTCATCGACCGCACAGTCCGCGACGGTGACGAATTCACCTTCGGCCTTTTCACGGTGAGGGTCATCGCAACACCGGGCCATACGGCAGGCGAGATTTCCTATCATATCCCGGACGCCAGGGCGGTTTTCACCGGCGATACGCTGTTTGCGCTTGGCTGTGGACGCCTCTTTGAGGGAACGCCCGCCACGATGTTCCGCTCGTTGCAAAAACTCGTCGCCCTGCCCGGCGACACCGCCGTCTATTGCGGTCACGAATATACCGAAAGCAATGCGCGCTTTGCGCTGACTATCGATCCGGATAATTCGGCGCTGAAAGAACGCGCGCTGGAGATCGGTCGGCTGCGCGCCGCCGACAAGATGACCTTGCCCTCAAGCATCAGTCTCGAAATGGCCACCAATCCTTTTCTGCGCTGGCATGACAGCCGCATTCGCGCCCGTCTTGGCATGCAGGATGCGCCTGATGAAGCCGTGTTTGCAGAGATTCGCAAGCGCAAAGACTTGTTTTAGGGCCGCCGCCTGCGGCGACCGCTCTCTAGAATTGTTTCACGCATGATCTTGTCTGGAAACTCTGCAACTTTTCAGGATTATGCTTTTAGGAAATGACGACGATGACCCTTTCCCGCTTCAAAAGCCTGAACCGCGCCGCCCTCTTCGGCCTGTCGCTTGTTGTCTTGCCTGTTTCTGCCGGAATGGCCCATGCGGAAGACATTCTGTCGATCGCCACACCGCCGCAAATACCGGCTGAAATCAACAATTTCAAGCTGACCGAAGATCTCCTGACGCGCATGGAAAAAATTCATGGCGAACTGGAGCGGATGCAACTCTCGCCCACCTCGGAAGAGGGACAGGATGCACGGCCCTCGATGGATTCCATGGTGAAAAGCATCGAGTCGCGCCCGCAGGTCGTGGAACTGATGAAGGCGCAGAACATCACACCGCGTGATTATCTTCTGGCCTATTTCGCCATGATGAGCGCCCTTGCCGCCGCCGATGCGGAAGAAGAAGACCAGCTTGTCGACGAAGTGAAAGGGATCAATCCCGAACACCTCGCCTTCGGCAAACAATATGGCGACCGCATCCGCGATCTGATCGGCGAATAAGTCTCACCCGTTCGCTCTGCGCCCCAACTCCAGCGCCCCTCATCCTGAGGAGCCGTCGAAGACGGCGTCTCGAAGGATCAGGAGCCGTAACCATTCCCCCTCGCCCTTCGAGACGGTGCTGCGCACCTCCTCAGGATGAGGGGGAGTGGGTTGCCTTTATTGCCGTAAAAGCCGCAGCGCATTGATCGTCACCAGCACGGTTGCGCCGGTATCGGCCAGAATGGCGGGCCACAGGCCGGTAATGCCGAGCACCGTGGTCACCAGAAAGACTGCCTTCAGGCCGAGCGCAATGGTAATATTCTGATGAATATTGCGCATAGTGCGCTTCGACAGATCGACCATTGCCACCACATCGCCGACCCGGCCATGCAGCACGGCTGCATCAGCCGTTTCCAGCGCCACATCGGTGCCGCCGCCCATGGCAATGCCGACATCGGCAGCAGCAAGCGCTGGCGCATCGTTGATACCGTCGCCAATCTTGGCAACGATTCGCCCCTCACCCCGCAATTCGCCGACAATGCGCTGCTTGTCCTCAGGCAACAGTTCCGCGCGCACATCGATGCCAAGATCGCGCCCGATGGCTTCCGCCGTGCGGTGGTTGTCGCCCGTCAGCATCACCGTGCGGATACCGGCATCTTTCAGGGCTTTAAGCCCGGCAATGGCGTCGGCGCGCGGTTCGTCACGCATGGCGATGGCGCCGGCAATCTTGCCGTCGGCTACCAGCACCGAAACCGTCTTGCCTTCATCGTTGCAGGCGGCGATGCGTGCGGCGAGTTCATCGGGGATCGCCGCCACATCATTGGCCGCCTTGCGCGACCCAAGAAACAGGTCGATGCCGTCGGCTGCGCCGGAAACGCCCTTGCCGCCATGGGCCTTGCCTTTCGCGACCGCAGAAAGCTTCAGCCCGCGCTCGTCTGCCGCCGACACGATGGCCAGCGCCAGCGGATGGCTTGAACCCGCATCGAGCGATGCCGCAAGGCGCAACACCTTATCCTCCGGCAGAGCACCGGCGAGCACGTCGGTAACCTTCGGCTTGCCTTCCGTCAGCGTGCCGGTTTTGTCGAAACAGGCGGTGGTGATCTTGCCGATGGTTTCAAGCACCGCGCCGCCCTTCAGGAGAAGGCCGCGCCGGGCGCCAGACGACAGAGCCGCAGCGATTGCAGCTGGTGTGGAAATGACCAGCGCGCAGGGGCAGCCGATCAGCAGGATCGCAAGGCCCTTATAGATCCACTCGCCCCATGCAGCTCCGGCCACCAGCGGCGGCAGAATGGCCACCAATGCGGCAACCACCACCACACCGGGGGTGTAATAGGTCGAGAAGCGATTGATAAAACGCTCGGTCGGGGCCTTGGCTTCCTGCGCTTCCTCCACCAGCCGCACGACGCGCGCTATGGTGTTGTCCCGTGCCTCCGCCGTCACTTTCACGCGCAGCAGACCGTCGCCATTGATGGTTCCGGCAAAGACGGTGTCGCCTGCGGCCTTGCCGACCGGCGTGCTTTCGCCGGTCACGGGCGCTTCGTCGATAGCGCTTTCACCAGACAGAATTTCACCATCCGCTGGCATACGGTCGCCGGGACGCACGGAAATGACATCGCCCACGACAAGGCTGTCGGCGGCGACTTCCGCAGTCGCGCCATTGCGTTCCAGAAAGGCAGTCTTGGGGACAAGGGCAGTCAACGACTGGATACTGGCCCGCGCCTTGCCCGCCGCAACACCTTCCAGCAATTCGCCAACGAGGAACAGGAACACGACCGCCGCCGCTTCCTCCGTCGCGCCGATGATGACCGCGCCGATGGCTGCAATCGTCATCAGCATTTCGATGGAAAACGGCGTTCCGTTGACTGCCGCCGTATAGGCGCGCCATGCAATCGGCACGAGACCGATCAGCATCGCCGCTGTAAAGGCCCACAGAGCGACCGGCGGATAAAGATGGCCGATCACATAGGCCGCCACCAGACCGCCGCCACAAAGCAGCATCGTGCGGCCCTTGTCGGTCCGCCACCATGGCAAAGGCTTTGCCGGCGTCACCGATTGATGCGTGTGCGCATGGTCGTGGTCATGCCCGGCACAGCTGCCATGATCGTGATCATGGTCATGGTCATGCGAATGACCGTGAGTCCCATGTTCCTCAGCGCGCTTTTCGGCAGTCAAACGTTCGACGCCATAGCCAAGGCTGCGCACCTTCTTTTCCATGTTTTCCGGATCGCCGCTGCCATCATGCAGCACGGTCATTGTGCCAGCCGTCACCGAAACGGAGACGTCTTCTACCCCCGGCACGCGGCGTATGGCAGTATCGATCTTGGTTGCGCAGGAGGCGCAGTCCATGCCGTCCACGCGAAAACGAATCTGGTTTATTGCCTTATTCATGACCTGCCCTTTCGGAGCACTCTTGAATTGTCCTGAACAAGGTCTACATCCTCTAGTGACTAGAGGAGCAAGAGAAAAATGACAAACAGCCTTCCCATTGGCGAAGCCTCCAAGGCCAGCGGCGTCAAGGTGCCGACCATCCGCTATTATGAGCAGATCGGACTTCTGCCCGTGCCGCCGCGCACGGAGGGCAATCGCCGCCTTTATGACAAGCGCGATGTCGAGCGGCTTTTGTTCATTCGCCATGCGCGCGATCTGGGCTTCGAAGTGGATTCGATCCGCACATTGCTCGACTTGCAGGACAATCCGGATCAGTCATGCGCCACAGCCGACGCCATCGCCCGCGCCCGGCTTGTTGATGTCGAGCATCGTATCGCCAAGCTTCTGTCGCTGAAGACGGAACTGCAACGGATGCTGGAATGCACGGCGCATGGCCGCATTGACCAATGCCGGGTGATCGAAATTCTGGGCAATCACGACGAGTGCCTGCATCCGGCGCACTGACCGCGCATTGAGGCTTTAATTCACTTTCTCGAAGCGCGTGGCGGTAATCTTCAGCGTACCGATCTGCGTGCCGATTCGCGCCACCACCGGCGCATAGACGCCCGAATTGCCCAACGAGGCGAAGGACACGCTGATCCGGCTTTTATTGCTCAGATAATCGATCGACTTCTTGCCCTTCTGATAGCCGGAAATCGGAATGAACTTGGCCGAGCAGATGACCGACTCACCGGTAAAGCCGTCAGCGGTAAACGATTCGGTGCCGTTGAAGGACAGCTTGATGTCGGCGCGTGTCTGCCCGTCAAACACGCTCAGCGTGCGATTGCAGACGGAACGCGGATCGGTCGCGGGAATGATCAGCGCGCTTAGCGGATCGCTGACATTGAGCAGATCCTGCGGTGTCGTCTCCACCCATGGATCACGCTTTTTCACCGGCGGCTGGTTTTCCGCAGCCACCACATTGCCATTGGAAAAACGTATCGTCGTGCGCTTGTTCTTGCGCCCATGCTTGTAATTGAGATCGAAACCGCTCGGAACGACCTGCCCTTTGACCGCATTGCCGGTCACGGTCACGGTTCCGTTGGTATCGTCGAAAACCCGCGCCAGGCCGGATGTCTTGAAATTTCCGTTCAGATTATATCTTGAGCCGCTGACCGTCGTTTCGGTGGCGGCACGTGCAATGGAAAGGCCGAAAATCGAAATCGCATATTCGGTCCTGTAGAGATCGTTCGCCTGTGCTGCCCCTGTGGTCAGCGCGAAACCAGCACATGACACGAGAACAAGCGTTTTCAGCCTGTTCGCTACGGGTTTCGGTGAAAATGGCGGCTCGATCATATTCGGCGTTCCTTTCTGCGTCCCGGCCCGGAAGTGGCGGCCTATGGTTTTCAACCACATTGAGCTGTCAAAAAGTTGCGAGAGATTCTTCGATACAGTATCTGTGTAAGCCAAGCAAAACCGGCGAAGTTATGATCGCGACGTTTCGTGAAGGCGATGCGAATGCCGTAAAACCGCGCCGTGATGGCATCGCGGCGGAATCTCACTTGACTGCAAGCGCTGCTGTCACTATAGAAACGCGACTTTCCCAATAGGCCGCCTGTCCGAAATCGCGCGCCAGCAGCATGAAGTTGCTTTGAATGCTTAAATTCGGACATTCGGGTCGGGGCCTGAGAAAACAAAATTGAAGGTGAGACCAAAATGTCCCGCGCTTGTGAATTGACCGGCAAGTCGGTCCAGTACGGCAACAATGTCAGCCACGCGAACAACAAGACGCGTCGCCGCTTTCTGCCGAACCTCTGCAATGTTACGCTGATCTCTGAAGCACTCGGCCAGAGCTATCG
>JAEXXS010000318.1 GCA_023451915.1 Pseudomonadota bacterium
GGCTTCAATAATTATCTGTCCTGGGTCACGCTCAAGAGCGGACGCACCATTTATCGTGGCCTTCTGGCAGACCCGGCATGGTGGGGCGCGGTCTGGAACACGGTAAAATTCACGCTGCTTTCGGTCAGTCTGGAAACCATATTCGGCCTGATCGTGGCGCTGGTGCTCAACGCCAATTTTCCCGGGCGCGGCCTCGTGCGCGCGGCGATCCTGATCCCATGGGCGATCCCCACCATCGTTTCCGCCAAAATCTGGCACTGGATGCTCAACGACCAGTTCGGCATTCTCAATCACATCCTGCTTAATCTCGGGCTGATCAGCCAGAAGATCGCATGGACCGCCAATCCAGACACGGCGATGATTGCGGTTTTGGTGGTTGACGTCTGGAAGACCACGCCCTTCATGGCGCTGCTTATTCTGGCCGGTCTGCAAATGGTGCCAACGGATATTTATGAGGCCGCCAAGATTGACGGCGTGCATCCGCTAAAGGTGTTCTGGCGCGTGACGCTGCCGCTGATCCGCCCGGCGCTGATGGTGGCGATCATCTTCCGTATGCTGGATGCGCTGCGTATTTTCGATTTGATCTATGTGCTGACGCCCAACAATGCGCAGACAAAAACCATGTCGGTCTTTGCGCGTGAAAATCTGTTCGATTTCGACAAATTTGCCTATGGCGCGGCGGCATCGACAATGCTGTTCCTCATCATCGCAGGCATCACCTTGCTCTACATGTTCTTCGGGCGTGTGAATATCACCAGCAGGGGAGACTAGACGATGCGCTCTATAAAGTTAGCTGGCTTCTATCTGCTCGTGGCGATCATCATTCTGGTTGCGGTGTTTCCGTTCTATTATGCGATCATCACCAGTGTGAAATCGGGAACAGCGCTGTTTCAGGTCGATTATTGGCCAACCCATTTCTCGGTTGAAAACTATACCAGCGTGCTGACGCAGGGCAGCTTCCTGCGCAGCCTCGGCAATTCGCTGCTGGTGGCAACCGTCGTGGTGGCAATCTCGCTTCTGCTGGCGATAACGGCGGCCTATGCGCTGGCGCGGGTGCGTTTTCGGGGCAGGGGGTTGCTGCTGCTCACCATTCTCTCGGTGTCGATGTTTCCGCAGATTGCGGTGCTGGCCGGTCTGTTTGAGCTGATCCGCTTTCTCGGCATATTCAACACGCCGCTGGCGCTGATCTTTTCCTATATGATCTTCACGCTGCCTTTCACGGTGTGGGTGCTGACCACCTTCATGCGGGATCTGCCCATGGAGATCGAGGAAGCCGCCATCGTCGACGGCGCATCGCCCTGGGTCATCATCACGCGGGTGTTCATGCCGCTCATGTGGCCCGCACTGGTGACGACGGGTCTGCTCGCCTTCATCTCCGCATGGAACGAGTTCCTGTTCGCGCTCACCTTCACCTCGTCCGAAGGTCAGCGCACCGTGCCGGTGGCGATCGCGCTTCTGTCGGGCAGCAGCCAGTTCGAAATTCCCTGGGGCAACATCATGGCGGCTTCGGTCATCGTCACGGTTCCCCTCGTCATCCTTGTGCTCATCTTCCAGCGGCGGATCGTCTCCGGTCTGACGGCGGGTGGCGTAAAGGGCTAGGAGTATAGTCATGGCAGAACTTCAATTGCGCGATGTGCGCAAGTCTTTCGGCAATTTCGATGTCATCAAAGGCGTCGACATGGATATTCGCCCCGGCGAGTTCATGGTCTTTGTCGGCCCGTCCGGTTGCGGCAAATCCACTTTGCTGCGCCTGATTGCGGGGCTGGAGGAGATTTCATCGGGAAGCCTTTCCATCGATGGCACAGTGGTCAACAGCTTCACCCCGTCGAAGCGCGGCATCGCCATGGTTTTCCAGTCCTATGCGCTTTATCCGCATATGACGGTTTATGAGAATATGGCCTTCGGCATGCAGCTTGCGGGCAAGAGCAAGGATGAATGCAAGAGCCGCATTCATAAGGCTGCGGAGATGTTGCAGCTCACGCCCTATCTGGAGCGTTTGCCGCGCCAGCTTTCCGGTGGGCAGCGCCAGCGCGTGGCCATCGGTCGGGCCATTGTGCGCGATCCCAAGGTTTTCCTGTTCGACGAACCCTTGTCCAACCTCGACGCGGCGCTACGTGTGGCTACAAGGCTTGAGATCGCCAAGCTCCATCAGAGCATGGAAGACACCACCATGATCTATGTGACGCATGATCAGGTGGAGGCGATGACGCTGGCGGATCGGATCTGCGTGCTGCGCGATGGGCGCGTGGAGCAGGTCGGCACACCGCTTGAGCTTTACGAAAAGCCCAATTCGCTTTTCGTCGCCGGGTTCATCGGATCACCGAAGATGAATTTCCTGACCGGCAAACATGCCGAGCCCTTCGGCGCTCACACGGTGGGTTTGCGTTCCGAGCATCTTGTCGTTGTTCCCGAAGGCGGTCACTGGTCCGGTCGGGTGATCCACACCGAAATCCTCGGTTCCGACACCTATGTCTATATCGATCTTGGCCTGGAGGAACCGCTGGTGGTCCGTGAAAGCGGCGTCGCGGTGCGCAAATCCGGCGAGACGCTCTC
>JAEXXS010000346.1 GCA_023451915.1 Pseudomonadota bacterium
GCCCGCATGGCCCGCGCCTATAATAATGCATCTCTCGTCCATAGGACCTCCGGAAATTTCCGCGCATCATAGTCATGTGCTGGTCTGTCGCGTGGCGCATCTACCACGGATTCACATCTTAATTGCATGCGGCTCGCAATTTTTAAACATTTAGTTTGACCAATCGGTCAGATTGTTTAGTAAGGTTCCTGCTTCAATACGCAGTGCATCCCGAAAAGTGTGAACCGGTTTTCGGACGAGATGCACTTCAGAACAAACTTGGAGCGCCGCCTTGAAACGATATTGGTCCGATTACACGAGCGAGGCGTTTTCGCGTCTTGAGCGCGACAAGCTCGTGGCGGTGTTGCCCGTTGGCGCAATCGAGCAGCACGGGCCCCATCTGCCGATGTGTGTGGACGCCGCTGTCGCCGACGGCATGGTGGCGGAGCTGATCAAGCGGTTGCCCGATACAAGCAATGTTCTGTTCCTGCCGACACAGGCCATCGCCAAGAGCAATGAACACAAGCGCTTTCCCGGCACGCTGACCTTTTCGGTCGAGACGGTCATTCGCATGTGGTGCGAGATCGGCGCATGCGTGGCGGCAAGCGGCGTGCGCAAGATGGTGCTGTTCAACAGCCATGGCGGCAATATTCCGGTGATGGACATTGTCGCCCGCGAATTGCGCGTGCAGCACAATATGATGGTTTTCTGCCTCAATTGGTTCGGCCTTGGCATGCCCGATGGCGTTTACAGCGAACATGACTTGAAGCATGGCATCCATGCCGGAGACATGGAAACATCGGTGATGCTGGAAATGCATCCCGATCTGGTGGTGATGGAAAAGGCGCAGGATTTCCGCACATTGACGGAAGTTTTCGCCGACGACTACAAGCATATCAGCCTTGGCGGCGGCGCAAAGCCCGCATGGCAGATGCAGGACATCAATGCCTATGGCGCAGCTGGCAATGCGTCGATTGCCACCGCCGAAAAGGGCCGCAAGACCATCGATTTCGCCGCTGACCGGCTGATTGAAGCGCTGGGCGAGATCGAGCGCGCGCCGCTCTCCTGGCTCGACAACAATCCCGCGTGGTAAGGACGATGAGCGTGGCCCCTAACTCGCAGAACCATATGCCACTGATCGACATTAACGGCGTCTACAAGCAGTACGGCACGGGCGTCATGGCCGTGAACGACATGTCGCTCAAGATCGAGCAAGGCCAGTTCGTGAGCTTCCTCGGACCTTCGGGCTGCGGCAAAAGCACGGCGCTGCGCATGATCGCCGGACTGGAATCGGTTTCCGCTGGCGAAATTCGCGTTAATGGCCATGCGCCGGGCAAGGGATCGTCGGGCGCACAGGATATCGGCTTTGTGTTTCAGGAGCCGACGCTGATGCCCTGGGCCAGCGTCTACGACAATGTTTACCTGCCGCTGCGGCTTTCCGGCATCTCGCGCAAGGAAGCCAAGCCCCGCATTGAAGAAGTGCTGACGCAGGTTGGCCTGTCGCGCTTTGCCAACGCTTTTCCGCGTGAGCTTTCGGGCGGCATGAAAATGCGCGTTTCCATTGCGCGCGCGCTGGTGACGCGCCCGCGGCTGCTTTTGATGGACGAGCCCTTTGCAGCGCTCGACGAGATGACGCGCTTCAAGCTCAATAATGATGTGCTGCGCCTTTGGCAGGAACACGGACTAACCGTGATCTTCGTAACCCACAGCGTGTACGAGTCGGTCTATCTCTCCAACCGCGTGATCGTGATGGCGGCGCGTCCGGGCCGGGTCGTGGCCGACATCCCCATCATTGGCACTTATCCGCGGGCTGAAAACTACCGCACCACGGATTCCTACGCGAAATATTGCGCCAAGGTTTCCGATACGCTGACCGCGACGCTTTCCTCTGAAGATATTGATCATTGAGGACCAGCAAATGAACCAGATGCAAAACGAACTGCCAGTCCTCAATTCCGAACAGGATCGTCTCGCCCGGCGCGAACGCACCCTGCGCATTCTCATGCCGACGCTGGCGATCATCATCGCGCTCGGCATCTGGGAAGGTCTGGTGCGCTTTTATGAAGTGCCGCATTACCTGATCCCGGCTCCGTCGCTGATTGCCGAAACGCTTTTCAAGGACGGCCCGTCGCTGATGGCCTCCATGTGGTTTACCGTCAAGCTGACGCTGATCTCGCTCGCCTGCGCGATTGTTGGCGGCGTTCTGCTCGGCATGGTGTTTGCGCTGTCGCGGCCGATTGAAATGGCGTTCTTTCCCTTTGCCGTCATCCTTCAGGTGACGCCGGTGATCGCCATCGCACCGCTTATCCTGATCTATGTGCGGGATACTTTTTCGGCCCTGCTCATCTGCGCATGGATTGTGGCTTTCTTCCCGATCCTGTCCAATACTGTGATCGGGCTGCGCAGCGCCGACCACAATCTGCGCGATCTGTTCAAACTTTATCGCGCCTCGCCGTGGCAGCGCCTGCGCTATCTGCTGGCTCCAAGCGCTCTGCCCTATTTCATGGCGGCCCTGAAAATCGCTGGCGGTCTGTCGCTGATCGGCGCTGTGGTGGCTGAATTCGTCGCGGGCACCGCAGGCCAGAGCACCGGCCTTGCCTCGCGTATTCTCGAATCGAGCTTCCGTAATGAAATCCCGCGCATGTTTGCAGCACTCTTCCTCGTTTCACTGCTCGGCATCGTGATCTTCCTGATCACCAGCTGGCTATCGCGCCTTGTCCTTGGACGCTGGCACGAAAGCGAAATCCGTAGAGAGCGCTGATATGTTGAAAGGTGTCGCCATCGCGGGCCGTCCGGGCCGGTACGACATGCAGGTCGAGCGTGGGCGCATTGCCGCAATCACGCCGTCGCAGGCGAGTAGCGGCGGGTGCATCACGCCGCTTATGGCCGATGTGCATGTGCATCTCGACAAGACCTTCACCATCCAGCGCATTGCGCAGAATGGCGACACGAAGGTTGAATGCCTGTTCGACGCCATCGACCTGATGAACACCGACCGCCAGAACTGGAACGCCCACGACATTCGCGCCCGCGCCACCCGTGGCCTTGAGGCGGCTTTCGCGCAGGGCGTCGGCGCTATTCGCAGTCATGTGGACTGGACCAGCCCGGAAGTTCCGACCGCTTGGCCGGTTCTCAACGAACTGCGCCAGCAATGGAAAGACCGCATCGACCTTCAGCTTGCGGCGCTCGTGCATGGCGATCTGGTGCTGGAAGCCGGTCGCGCCATCGCGGGCCGGGTGAAAGCCGATGGCGGCGTGCTTGGCGCGTTTTTCTATCGCAATGCCGATCTTGCCGCCAAGATCGAGGAAATGTTCCGTCTCGCTGTCGAAAACGATCTCGATCTCGACTTTCATGTTGATGAAGGTCTGGATGTTGAAGCCGATGGCTTCTCGCTGATCGTCGATGCCGCCCTTCGCCATCGCATGGCGGGCCGCGTGCTGTGCGGCCATGCCTGCTCGCTTTCGCTGCGAACACCCGACGAACTTACGCGCATTCTCGATGCCGCCGCGCAAGCGGGCGTTGCGCTCGTCTCGCTACCCACCACCAATCTTTATCTGCAAGACCGGATCGGCGGAAAATCGCCGCGTCTTCGCGGCGTGGCTCCGCTGAAAGAGGCACGTTTGGCCGGCGTGGAAACCATGCTTGCCTCCGACAATGTGCGCGATGCCTTCTACCCCTATGGCGACTATGATCCGTTCGCGATCCTGCGCCTTGCGGCGCCTGTCTGCCATCTGGAGCCTGAAGAATGGCTCGACAGCATCACCACCCTGCCCGCGCGCCTGATCAGGAGCGAACGCGTGCAGGCGCTGTCTGCAGGCGGCGCCGCCAATTTCATCTGGCACGATGCCGAAGACCTCAACGATCTCATCAGCCGTCCGCAAGCCTTCCGCCGCGTCTGGCGCGACGGTATTGTCCTGGACCATCTTTACGGGAGAAACCCATGAATTCCGTCGCCCCGCAGCGCATCTATGACTGGGCCGCATTCCGCGCCGAAATCGACGGCATCCGCATCTATGACGACCCCAAGCAGGTCGAGCTGCGTTCCCGTGATTACTTCTGGTACAGCCCGATCCTGACCGAAGATATCGGCCACTATGTCGGTGACCTGGTCGTCATTCCGAAGGATCAGGATGAAGTGCGCCGCGTGGCGGCGGCAGCCGCGAAACTGCGCATTCCGATCACGGTTCGCGGCGGCGGCACTGGCAATTACGGCCAGTGTGTGCCCCTTGAAGGCGGCATCATCCTCGACATGACCAAGATCGACCGCATCATCGCCATCGAGCCGGGCAAGGTGCGCGTCGAAGGCGGCGCACGTATTTCGCGTCTTGACGATGCCGTGCGCGAAACCGGACAGGAACTGCTGATGTATCCGTCCACCCGGCGCATCGCCACCATTGGCGGCTTCTTCTCCGGCGGTTCGGGCGGCATCGGCTCGCTGCGCCACGGCATGTTGCGCGACGACGGCAATGTCTATTCGGT
>JAEXXS010000097.1 GCA_023451915.1 Pseudomonadota bacterium
ACACCACCACGGAAGACCATTCCTCCGGTGCGTCAGACGTCTTGGTCAGCGCCATGCGCAATCCGGCATCCACCAGACGGGCCATGTTTTCCGCCCGTTCAATATAGCGGAACATCCAGAAAAGCCCATTTGCCGTGCGGCCTAAAAGCATGAAATCATTCCCCTTATCGAGCCTTTTCGGCTCCATCTTCGCGCACCGGTCTTGATGCCGGGTTCAGCGCCTACAAAATCGTTTTTGCTTTAGTTCTAGAGCGGTTCCGGTTAAAACGGAATCGTGGAACCGCTCTATCTATTTGTTTTTACGCATTATCCGACGCAAAACCGCTACGCACTTTTGCTGGAAATGCTCTAATCGTCCAGAACCCAGGTATCCTTGGTGCCGCCGCCCTGACTGGAGTTCACCACCAGCGATCCTTCCTTCAGCGCCACGCGGGTCAGCCCGCCGGGCGTGATGCGGATACGGTCTGAAACCAGCACGAAGGGGCGCAGATCGACATGGCGCGGCGCCAGCCCCTTTTCGGTAAAGATCGGTGTTGTGGAAAGCGCCAGCGTCGGCTGTGCAATATAATTACGCGGGCGCGCCTTCAGCTTCTTCGCAAAGGCTTCGCGTTCCGCCTTGGTGGATGCAGGCCCGACCAGCATACCGTAACCGCCGGAACCGTGCACTTCCTTCACGACGAGTTCGGCCAGATTGTCGAGCACATAGGCCAGACTATCCGGTTCCGAGCAGCGCCATGTCGGCACGTTTTCGAGGATCGCTTTGCGGCCCGTATAGAACTCGACGATTTCCGGCATGTAGGAATAAATCGCCTTATCATCCGCAATGCCGGTGCCCGGCGCATTGGCAATGGTAATATTGCCCGCGCGGTAGACATCCATGATACCGGCAACGCCGAGGGTCGAATCGGGACGGAATGTCAGCGGGTCGAGATAGGCGTCGTCCACACGGCGGTAAAGCACGTCGATGGCGCGATAACCCTGTGTGGTGCGCATGGCGACACGACCATCAACCACCCGCAGATCGCTGCCTTCCACCAGTTCGACACCCATCTGGTCAGCGAGGAACGCATGTTCGAAATAGGCGGAATTATAAATGCCGGGCGTCAGCACCGCGACGGTCGGCACGCCCTGCGTGCCCGGAGGCGCGACGCTGGCCAACGACTGGCGCAGCAATTGCGGATAGTTCTCAACGGGGCGGACTTTTACATTCTGAAACAGCTCCGGAAAAAGCTGCATCATCGTCTCGCGGTTTTCCAGCATATAGGAAACACCCGACGGCGTGCGGGCATTGTCCTCCAGCACATAGAACTGGTTCTCTGCGGTTCGCACGATATCCACGCCGATAATATGCGTATAGACATTGCCGGGCGGGCGAAAGCCGATCATCTCGGGCAGAAATGCCTCGTTCTTGGTGATCAGTTCCTTCGGAATGCGCCCTGCCCTGACGATTTCCTGCCGATGATAAATATCGTCGAGAAAGGTGTTGAGCGCCATGACGCGCTGTTCGATGCCTTGCGAAAGACGCCGCCATTCCTGACCGGAAATGATACGCGGAATGATATCGAAAGGAATAAGACGTTCGGCTGCTTCCTGATCACCGTAAACGGCGAAAGTGATGCCCGTCTTGCGAAAGACGCTTTCTGCATCCTGAGATTTCTGGAGAAGCTTGCCAGAATCCTGGCCATCGAGCCATTGTTTGAGAAATTCGTAAGGTGGCCGGACATTCCCGCCATGGTTGAGCATTTCATCAAATGGCTTCACTTAACACCCCTTATTTTTCGCTAATATTCAGCGGGACTTTGGGGAAATGCAAGCGTTGAAATCATATAAAACTGCAAAGCAGGGTTGCGCAATTCGTCGTGATGACAACGGACGAACGGCAATGTAGAATCCCGGCCAAATCGGGAATCGCCAAGCCTATTTCTTATCCAGGACGATGCGCCTTGACGACTGCAGGGTCGGTTTCGATGCGGCCCGCACCGATCAGATCAAGACAATATGGGATAGCGGGAAAGACCGCCTGCAAGGTCATCGCGATGGATGCAGGCTTGCCGGGCAGGTTGAGGATAAAACTTTTGCCCCGGCTGCCTGCGGTCTGACGCGAGAGAATTGCCGTTGGCGTCTGTTCCAGACTGACGCGGCGCATCAACTCGCCAAAACCCGGCAATTCCTTGTGCAGCACGGCCTGCATGGCTTCCGTCGTCTCGTCGCGTGGGCTTGGGCCCGTGCCGCCCGTGGTCAAGATGAGGTCGCAAGCCTCATCTTCGCAAAGCGCGATCAGCGTATCGCGTACTGACGCCATCCCATCTGGAATGACGCGCTTAACCGTTTGATAAGGCGTGACGATTGCGCTCTTCAGCCAAGCTTCGATGGCCGGGCCACTCAGATCCTCATATTCGCCGCGACTTGCACGGTCGGAAACGGTAACAACGCCGATTTTCAAGGTCTTATCCTCACATCCGGTAGGCCGGAACGCTTATAACGTCCGACCACCGCAATGTGAAGGCG
>JAEXXS010000438.1 GCA_023451915.1 Pseudomonadota bacterium
ATTATGCGGATTAAGGGGTTGCTAAACAAGAATTGACATTTCGTCCGGTTGGGCTTTTGGCCATTTCAACTGGGCGAAATTTTGAAGCGGATCGGGTTCCTGTGCGGATTTGCCCCACCTTGGGCCGTCGGGGCTTGAGTCTATATGAAGCACAGCGTGTATATGGGGAGAACGAGCCCAAATGTCCATTCACAATAGCAAACAAGACGTGATGGAAGCGAAGCTGATTGCAGCTTTTGCACCAGAACGGCTTGAAATCATTAATGAAAGCCACCTTCACGCTGGCCATCATCATCACGATAGCGATCACCATGCCGCTTTTGACGGCTCCGGCGAGACGCATTTTCGGGTCCGGATCGTCTCCGACGCCTTCACGGGCCTCAGTCGCGTCCAACGCCATCGCGCCATCAACGACGTGTTGAAAGACGAACTGAACAACGGCGTTCATGCGCTGGCGCTGGAACCGTCTGCGCCCGGCGAACCGACGCGCCGATAATCCGGCGCGCCGATCAAGCGGCGGTAAGACGCTCCTTGAGGAAATCCAGCACGGCGGCAGGCGGCACATCCTTCGCGATGAAAGACTGGCCAATGCCATGGGTGAGAATGAAGGTGAGCGCGCCGCGCGCCACTTTCTTGTCCTGCGCAATATAGTCCATCAGCTTTTCCGCAGGCGGCAGACCGCCCGGCACCTCGCCAAGCGTGGTCGGCAGGCCAACGGCCTTCAAATGCGCCTCGACCCGTTCCGCCGCTTCCACACCGGCCAGATTCATCTTCACCGAGAAGCGATGCGCCAGCGCCATGCCGATGGCGACGCCTTCGCCATGCACCAGGCGGCTGGAATCATAACCCGTCGCCGTTTCCAGCGCGTGGCCGAATGTATGGCCCAGATTAAGAAGCGCACGGTCGCCGGTTTCGCGCTCGTCGCGCGCCACCACGGCGGCCTTGGAACGGCAGGATTCGGCAATCGCTTCAGTTCGCGCCGCACCACCGGCAAAAACCTCGTGCCAGTTTTTCTCCAGCCAGGCAAAGAAATCCGGGCGGTCGATGAGGCCATATTTGGCAACTTCCGCATAACCGGCGCGGAATTCACGCGGGCTCAGCGTATCCAGCACGTCCGTATCGGCGAGCACCAGTTGCGGCTGGTAGAAGACGCCGACGAGATTCTTGCCATAGGCGGTGTTGATGCCCGTCTTGCCGCCGACCGACGAATCCACCTGCGCCAGAAGCGAGGTCGGCATCTGCACGAAATTCATGCCGCGGCGCACAATCCCGGCCACAAAACCGGACAGGTCGCCCACCACGCCGCCGCCAAAGGCCACCAGCGCATCGCCGCGCTCCAGCCGTGCCGCAAGGATCGCATTGGTGACGGTTTCAAGCGTTGCGAAGGATTTCGACTTTTCACCGGGCGCGACGACAACCGGCGTTGCTTCTATGCCCGCCTGATTGAAACTTGCCGTCAGCCGTTCGAGATGCGCCTTTGCGACATTTTCATCGGTGACGATGGCAACGCGCGCGCCCTTCAGCCGCTTGGCGACTTCCGCGCCCGCGCGGTCAACAAGGCCCTTGCCGATCAGAATATCGTAAGAGCGCTCTCCCAGCGAAACCGGTACGGTGACACTGTCATGGGCGGACGAAGGCGCATTCATGCTATTCTCCAGTCGATTTTTCCAAAGGCCGCTTTTCCAGATGCTGGGCGACAACCTCGATCAGCTCGTCGGCGATGATTTCTTTCTTCTCTTCGCGCGTCATCATGTGCAGATCGGCAAGCGCATAAACCGGATAGCGCTCGTTCATCAGTTTCTGCATGACGGCACGCGGATCACTGTTGCGCAGCAGCGGACGGTTCTGGCGGCGAGACACCCTGTCCATCAGCACATCGATATCGGCATTGAGCCAGATGGAAACACCCGCAGCGCCGATGGCGGCGCGCGTTTCGGCATTCATATAAGCGCCGCCGCCCGTGGCAAGCACCATCGGGCCGTCATCGAGAAGACGCAGGATCACCCGGCGTTCCAGATCGCGGAATTCAACCTCGCCATAGGCTTCGAACAGCTCGGGGATCGTCATGCGCGAGACGGCTTCGATCTCCGTATCGGCGTCGCGGAAAGGAAGACCGAGCATCGAAGCCATCTTGCGACCGATGGTGGATTTGCCCGCCCCCATCAGGCCGACCAGCACCAGAACCTTCGTACCGAGCAGGCCACGAATAGCGTCGGCCCGCCCATGAAGCCCCGCCTTTTCATGTGAACCGGCTTGTTTTTCTATACTGCTCATCAACCTCATCCATTTGGGGAAGGTTCCACATGAAAAACCGGGCGGCGTCAATTGCTTTCATGGAATCTGAAAGCAGGAATGGCGGCTTTTTGCAGTGATGCCACCGACATTCTTGCTTTCACCGCAATGGCGCATCATAAACGACAGATGCCTACGCTGACGCGCCTCATCGCTTTCGCCGTCCTGATCGCAGCCATTGCCTATGCTGCGATGTATGCGCTTGCGAATTTCGTCGAGCCGCAGACACAGGAAATGAGGGTGGAAATTCCAGCTTCCAAGCTGAACCCTGTGCCGATTGCGCCCACGCCGCCGACAGCTGCGACCGAAGCGCCAGCGACTGAAACCACCACGCCCTCACAGGAATAACGATGCGCGCATCGCTGGCGATTGAAAATTTCCTTGAAATGATGAGCGCCGAACGGGGCGCGGCAGGCAATACGCTCGAATCCTATGCGCGCGACCTCACCATGACCGCCGAAGCCCTGGCTGCGCGCGGCGTCAATCTCGCGGAAGCCGGGGCCGATCACATCCGCGCGGTGCTGGATGGGATGGCGACGGAGGGCTTTGCCGCGACATCGCAGGCGCGGCGTCTTTCCGCACTGCGCCAATTCTTCCGCTTTCTCTATGCGGAAGGCTTTCGAAAGGACGATCCCACCGGCGTCATCGATGCGCCGAAAAAGCAAAAGCCGCTGCCAAAAATCATGAGCGTCGATCAGGTCACGCGCCTTCTCGATCGGGCAGCGCTGGAAGCAGGCGAAGCGCAGGAACAGGGAGAGCGCATCAAGGCGCTGCGCCTCCATGCGCTGATTGAAACGCTTTACGCCACGGGCCTGCGTGTGTCGGAGCTGGTGGGCCTGCCGGTGCGGGTTGCGCGCACCGATCACCGTTTTTTGCTGGTGCGCGGCAAAGGCTCGAAAGATCGCATGGTGCCGCTGTCACCCAAGGCGCGCGATGCATTGCAGGCATTTTTGACCTTGCGCGATTCCCTGCCCGCCTGCGAAGAGAACCCGTGGCTGTTTCCGGCCTTTTCGGAAAGCGGGCATCTGGCGCGGCAGGTTTTTGCCCGCGAATTGAAAGGGCTCGCCGCCCGCGCGGGACTTTCCGCCGCTTCCATTTCACCCCATGTTCTGCGCCACGCCTTTGCCAGCCATCTTTTGCAAAATGGCGCTGACCTGCGCACCGTGCAGCAATTGCTCGGCCATGCCGATATTTCGACCACGCAGATTTATACGCATGTGCTTGAGGAAAGGCTGCATAAACTGGTCAGTGAACATCATCCGCTTGCCGATTGAGCCTGCTCCGGTTATGAGAAAGTCAAAATTTGCAAGTTGAGCCCGCAGTGAATATGTAAAGCGCCGTAAAACAGCCTTCTTCAGGCACGCAATTGCGGCGAGCTCATTAGAAACGCACGAACAGTCAGGCCCGATGTACAACTATCTCGATTTTGAAAAACCCGTCGCCGATCTCGAAGGCCAGATTCTTGAGCTGAAGAAGCTCGCGCAGGAACAAGGCAGCGTTGAGATGAGCGACGAGATTCGCCGCCTCGAGAAGCGTTCGGCCGATGCGCTGAAAGATATCTATCGCAAGCT
>JAEXXS010000454.1 GCA_023451915.1 Pseudomonadota bacterium
CAGGCGCGGGTACAGATAGAAAAGGCGAGCCGTAGCTCGCCCTTTTGATCATCAGGCCCGGCCTTGCAGGTGGCGGGCCTTGCGCAATTGCGGGAACATCGCGGCCCAGATCATCGCGACGGCGATGGAGCCGACCCCGCCAATCACCACAGCTGGAACAGCCCCAAGCGCTGCAGCCATCAGGCCCGCGCGGAATTCGCCCAATTCGTTCGATGCGCCAACGAAAACCATATTCACGGCATTGACGCGTCCGCGCACATGATCCGGCGTCCAGAGTTGCATCAGTGTTTCGCGGATATAGACACTGATCATATCGGCAGCACCCGCCAGCGCCAGTGCGACGACGGAAAGCCAGGTCAGCGTTGAAACGCCGAAAATGATGTTGAACAGGCCGAAAAACGCGACGAACACGAACATCACGCGGCCCGCATGGTCGCGGATGGGATGACCGGCCAGCCAGATTGCGGTGAGAACCGCGCCGATGCCGGGCGCAGAACGCAAAAGGCCAAGCCCCCATGGACCAAGATCGAGAATATCCCGCGCATAGATCGGCAAGAGCGCGACTGTGCCGCCGAGCAGCACAGCAAACAGATCTAGCGAGATCGCGCCCAGCACGATTTTTTCCTTCCAGATATAGCGGAAGCCTGCGAGCATGCTCGACAAGGAGCGCTCTTCGGTCAGCGTATGCTGTCGGGGTTTTGGAATAGAGAAGATGAGAAGCGCTGCGGCGACCAGGAAGGCAGTCGCAACACAATAGGCTGCGACCGGCGAGAGGCCGTAGAGCAGACCGCCAGCCACCGGACCGACAATGGTTGCAACCTGCCAGGCCGACGAATTCCATGACACCGCATTGGCGAAATCTTCAGTCGGAACCAAGTTCACGACGAGCGATGCGGAGGACGGCCCCAGGAAAGCGCGCGCGATACCGAGCAGCAGCAGGCTGGCAAACACGGTCATCGGTTCGAACAGGCCCGCCAGTGTCAGGGAGAGCAGTATAGCCGTGACGACGGCCTCCAGAACCAGCGACAGCCCCATGATCAGGCGTCTGCCGAAACGGTCAGCTGTGGCCCCGGTTACGAGAACGAGCAGCAATGCAGGCAGAAACTGCACAAGTCCGACCATGCCAAGGTTGAAGGCGTCGCGGGTCTGGTCATAAATCTGCCAGCCGACCGAAACGCTGACGATCTGCACCGCAAAGGCGCTCAGAAAGCGTGCGATCCAATATTTCTTGAACGATGAGTGGCGGAATGCTGCGTAACGATCCGCAGAAGAAGCATAAGTGGAGGAGGACATTGCTCAAGACATCGAGAGGAAAGATGCTTGTTACTTACAGCATCCTTCCCATGATCGGAATCACTTTTTGGTGGCAAATGTTTCGCCGCTCTTTCCAGAGCATTTCCAGCAAAAAGTGCGTAGCCGTTGACGTTTGAAACAGCATATGTGCCAGTGGGGATTTAAACGTCAAATTCAATCCACCAGGGTGAAAAGTCTTCGCATAAAAAAAAGGCCGACGTGACGCCGGCCTAGTCGATCCGGGAGGGCGGATCAATCCTTGCCAAGCAGGCCTTTCCAGATGATCGCGCCGAGTGCGGCACCGATCAGCGGCGCAACCCAGAACAGCCAGAGCTGGCTGAGTGCAGCTGTTTCAGCGAAGAGCGCAACGCCGGTCGAGCGAGCCGGGTTGACCGACGTATTGGTCACCGGGATCGAGATCAGGTGGATCAGCGTCAGGCCAAGACCGATGGCGATCGGCGCAAAGCCAGCCGGAGCGATCGACGAGGTCGAACCCAGAATGATGATGATGAAGAACGCCGTCAGGACGATTTCGATCAGCAGGGCCGATGTCAGGCTATAGCCGCCGGGCGACAATTCACCATAGCCGTTGGACGCAAAGCCCCCAGCCGTAAAGCCGCTTTTCCCCGAAGCGATCAGATAGAGCACTGCCGCCGCAACGATGGCGCCCAGAACCTGTGCGATCCAGTAAGGGATCAGATCCTTTGCCGGAAGTCTGCCGCCGATCACGAGGCCGAGTGAAACAGCCGGATTGAAATGACCGCCGGAAATGCCGCCCACAGCAAAAGCCATGGTCAGAACCGTGAGACCGAAAGCAAAGGCGACGCCAAGGAAGCCGATGCCAAGTCCTGGAAAAGCCGCAGCGAGCACCGCGCTGCCGCAACCGCCGAAAACCAGCCAGAAAGTCCCGAAAAACTCAGCCGATAGTTTATTCAACATGGAAATCCCCAAGGTTGGTGTAGTGAAACGGGCCGAAAGCGAATCAGATATCCAAAACTATATCCTTGTCATATTCTTCCGGCAATATTGTTAAAAGCAAAGAATGGCTGCTATGCTTTTCTTCGTAGAACTGTTTTAAAAGTAAATATCGAAGTTACCCCCATTATATTGTTGTTCTTTGTTAATATGCTTCATAAGCATCTGAATTGATTAATATAAATCATGTGCCCGATAGGGCGGAGCAAAGGGCTGGAGCCGGTGCCGATGGTAATAGTGCGCCGGGCGCGAAACCATGGGGTCTGGTGGAGGCCGTTCCTGCAAGAGGGGGCTGATCATCGACGCCTCCAGCCGGGTTATTGCGAAGGGTGCTGCATACGCGTTATAAGCGAGCGACGCTCAGAGCAGGACAGGGAGTTTGCGGTTTGAACACGCATCCTAAGACTAGAGCGGTTCCGGTTAAAACGGAATCGTGGAACCGCTCTATCTATTTGTTTTTACGCATTATCCCACGCAAAACCGCTACGCACTTTTGCTGGAAATGCTCTAGGGGATCAAGAAGCTTGTGGTCTGTCGCCATGGCGTTGCCGCTGGTTTCGGTTCTTTCCGGCTGCACAGCGACCGCGTGGACAGAAAAAATCAAGATCGACTCCACGCCGATGCCGACCGAATGCACGGGATGGCAGAAGATCGAACTCAAGCAGCGCACGACCATGGTTCTGCTGCGTCAGGACCCGAAGCTTGTGGTTGATATCGATTCTCACAATCTCAAGGGGCGTAATCTGGGCTGCTGGCAGTAAGCCACTCCCACGGGCTTTGACGTCTCGTATCAGCGCTCAGGCCGGGCGCGCCAACCTTATATCGACTTTCTCGATTGTGCCGCGCAGGGCGGGCAGCATCGTCTCGAAACGGATATTTCTGCCGGGCTCGATGCTTGTGCGCACCGGTTCCAGCAGGCGTTCACGCTTTTGTCCGTCACTATAGGTGATGCTGACGATCAGCGCCGGTGGCAATCGGGCTTCGCGACTGTCGTTTTGGATGCTCGCGCCCACATTCAGCACATTGCCGTCGGCGCGCTTGGCAATCGAGGTGGTGATGTCGGTCACTTTCAACGCCGGGACGAGCGGCAGCGAGGGCGATGCGGGGGCGTTTACATCCGCCGGTCTGCTGGTCATGATCGTATAGCCGCCCGCCATCCAGAAAGCGGTCGTGGCGCAAAAGGCCACCAGGACCCAATAGGCTGCTCCGGGCAGGCTTGCAGTTTGCGCAACAATGGCGGGGCGGGGCGGTTTGCTGAAAAGTCTGAAACCCGGCCGCACGCGGGGTGTGACTGGCATAGGCCGTTCCGGCAGCACGGTTTCGAATTCGGCATCCTCGACTTCGACGGCGGGCGCTCGACGCCAGCCGGCAGACGTCGAAGCGCGCTCATGCGGGCGCGCATTGTCTGCGGCGGGAAATCGCTTCGCCATCATGAAGTCATCTTCCTTTGCGTTTTCTCGATCATTCCAGCCGCATAGGCTGCCGCAAAATGGTTAATGCTTCGCTCGCGAATTTTTTAACGGCCGAAACGGGTCGAATTTAACGCAACATTAACCATAGAGGGTAAAGGTCGATCCGATATTGATGTGACGCGCGAAAGCTTCGCGCGCGCGAAGAACCAAAGAGAAGCTGACCGGTGATACGTTTCGAGAATGTCGGCCTGAGATATGGAATGGGACCTGAAATCCTCAAGGATGTCAGCTTCCACATACCGCCGCGTTCATTCCAGTTTCTGACTGGCCCTTCGGGTGCCGGCAAGACGTCGCTGATGCGCCTGCTTTTCATGGCGTTGAAGCCGACACGTGGTCTGATCAACGTTTTCGGCAACGATGTGGCGCGTCTCGACCATAAGCAGGTGCCGCTGCTGCGCCGCCGCATCGGCATCGTGTTTCAGGATTTCCGCCTGCTCGATCATATGACGACTTATGAAAATGTGGCGCTTCCGCTGCGGGTGCGCGGCAAGGAAGAAGCCACCTATCGGCACGAGGTGGAGGAGCTTCTGCACTGGGTCGGCCTCGGTGACCGCATGGGCGTTCTGCCGCCGGTCCTCTCGGGCGGTGAAAAGCAGCGCGCTGCCATTGCGCGCGCGCTGATCGACCAGCCGGAACTGCTGCTCGCTGACGAACCGACCGGCAATGTCGATCCGCCGCTCGCCAAGCGCCTGCTGCGCCTTTTCACGGAGCTTAATCGCTCGGGCACCGCTGTCATCATCGCCACGCACGATCTTTCCCTGATGGATCAGGTCAATGCGCGTC
>JAEXXS010000036.1 GCA_023451915.1 Pseudomonadota bacterium
CGTCTTGTTTGCGTTGAACGGCAGAAATGATGGATATGGGCGCTCGGGCGCGATGCGAAACGCATCGGCGATGAATGTCGCATTCGTCCTGCCGCGCTTTCTGCGCAAGCCGTTTCGCTTCGCCGCCCGTCTGTTTCAGGGCAATGTCAGCATTCCGCGCCATGCGGGCACTATCGGTATGCTGGGCTTCCTTGGCGCCACCGGTCTTTACGGCATGGTTGTTGGCGGTCACTCGCAGGACGTGGTGAAGGCCACGGCCTCGACGCTTGGTTTCGCCATTGAGGACGTCAAGGTCGTCGGCAATCACGAGACTTCCGATATCGATATTCTGGGTCAGCTTAACCTTGATGGCGAGACGTCGCTGGTGGGCTTGAGCGCTGAAGAAGCGCGCGCTGCAATCGCAAAGCTGCCATGGGTGCAGAGCGCCGAAGTGCGCAAGGTTTATCCGGGCACGGTTCAGGTCGCGCTGCAAGAGCGTCAGGCCTTCGCCATCTGGCAGAACGACAAGGAACTGTCGCTGATCGATGCCGAAGGCGATACCATCGTGCCTTTCCGCGCCGGTCGTTACAACACGCTGCCGCTCGTGGTCGGTGAAGGTGCTGAGAAGGTCGTCAAGGGCTTTGTCGACGAGGTCGCAAACTATCCGGCGCTGGCTGGCAAGGTGCGCGCCTATATCCGCGTCGCCGACCGTCGCTGGGACCTGCTTTTGGATAATGGCGTGCGCATCATGCTTCCCGCGGAAGATCCGCTTAAAGCGCTCGCGCAGATCCAGAAGCTCGATGAGGAAAAGCATCTTCTGACCCGCGACATCATGGCGGTCGATCTTCGTCTGGATGATCGCATCACCGTACAGCTGACGGCAAGCGGTATGGAACAGCGCCAGAAGTTCCTGGCGGAGCGTAAGAAAGAATTGGCCCGCACGGGGAAGCGCGTATGAGTATTCTGGGCGGTAAGGGATCATCTCACGGCGGAACTGCAGGGCGCAAGGTGCGCCTGCTCACGGTTCTGGATGTTGGCTCAAGCAAGGTGTCCTGCGTGATCGCAAGGCTGCGCCCGCATGAAGGCGGCGCGCTTCTGCCAGGTCGCACGCATCGCATGGAAGTGCTGGGCATCGGCCATCAGCGTTCGCGCGGCGTGAAGTCTGGCGTCATCATCGATCTCGATGCCGCCGAACAGTCGATCCGTCTGGCTGTCGATGCCGCAGAGCGCATGGCCGGTCTGACCGTCGACAGCCTGATCGTGAATATTTCGGCCGGTCGCCTCAAGAGCGAAACCTTTACTGCCAGCGTCAATCTCGGCGGACACGAGGTGGAGCAGACCGATATTCGCCGGGTTCTCGCAGCCGGTGCAAAGCAGGCTCTGGCCGCTGAACGTCACCTCGTTCACTCGCTACCGATCGGTTATACGCTCGATGGTGAGCGCGG
This sequence comes from Pseudomonadota bacterium, assembly GCA_023451915.1. The sequence continues at coordinate 1,425 of JAEXXS010000036.1, forward strand.
CGTGCGCGACCCGCAGGGCATGCTGGGCGACAGCCTGGGCGTCGATATGCATGTGCTGACGGCTGATGCTGCTCCGCTGCGCAATCTCGAGCTTTGCATCAATCGCTGCCATTTGTCCGTCGAAGCCATCGTCGCAACGCCTTATGCAAGCGGCCTGTCGGCTCTGGTCGGCGACGAAGCGGAAATGGGCGCAGCCTGCATCGACATGGGCGGCGGCACGACGACGATTTCCGTCTTCTCCGAAGGCAAATTCATTCACGCCGATGCGGTTGCCATCGGCGGCAATCACGTCACGATGGACGTGGCGCGCGGTTTCTCCACTCGCATGGAAGACGCCGAACGCCTGAAGGTCATGTATGGCTCGGCGCTGCCAAGCGCTGCCGATGACCGCGATCTCATCTCCGTCTCGCCGATCGGCGACGATGAGCGTGATGTACCCAATCAGTATCCGCGGTCGGTTTTGACGCGGATTATCCGTGCAAGAGTGGAAGAAACGCTGGAACTGGTTCGCGACAGGCTGAACCAGTCGGGCCTTGGACACATTGTCGGCAAGCGTGTGGTTTTGACCGGCGGCGCAAGCCAGTTGCCGGGCATGCCGGAGGCTGCCAGACGAATCCTTGCAAGAAATGTACGAATCGGGCGTCCTCTAGGAATAGCGGGATTGCCTGAGGCGGCTAAGGGGGCAGCTTTTGCCGCGACCGTCGGACTTCTGATCTACCCGCAGGTGGCCGGGATAGAAGAACGGTCGGTAAAAGCAGCTTCCTCCGGTCTTATGACCGGTACGGGTGGGCGCATTCAACGTGTCAGCCAATGGCTGAGGGAGAGTTTCTGAGTAACCGATCTTTGAGTGAACAGTCGAATTTTCCGGGACGTGACCATCTGGGTAACAACCAATCAGCACCGCAGCGGCGAAAAGCGGTGACGGGCTTTAAGAGGAACAAGGACCAATGACTATCAATCTGCAAAAGCCGGACATCACCGAGCTGAAGCCCCGCATCACCGTTTTCGGTGTCGGCGGTGGCGGCGGCAATGCAGTCAACAACATGATCAATGCCGGTCTTCGCGGCGTGGATTTTGTTGTGGCCAACACTGACGCGCAGGCTTTGACCATGTCGAAGTCCGACCGGATCATCCAGCTCGGCGCTGCCGTGACGGAAGGTCTGGGCGCAGGTTCCCAGCCCGAAGTCGGTCGTGCCGCTGCTGAAGAATGCATCGACGAAATCGTCGATCATCTCAATGGCACGCATATGTGCTTCGTCACCGCAGGCATGGGCGGCGGCACCGGTACCGGTGCAGCTCCGGTCGTGGCCCGCGCAGCACGTGAACGCGGTATCCTGACTGTCGGCGTCGTGACCAAGCCTTTCCATTTCGAAGGCGCGCGCCGCATGAAGACGGCCGACCTCGGCATCGAAGAACTGCAGAAGAACGTCGATACGCTTATCGTCATTCCGAACCAGAACCTCTTCCGCATCGCCAACGACAAGACCACCTTCGCCGACGCTTTCGCGATGGCTGACCAGGTGCTCTATTCAGGTGTTGCCTGCATCACCGACCTGATGGTCAAGGAAGGCCTCATCAACCTCGACTTTGCTGACGTTCGCTCGGTTATGCGCGAAATGGGCAAGGCGATGATGGGCACCGGCGAAGCCTCCGGCGAAGGCCGTGCAATGGCTGCTGCCGAAGCTGCAATCGCCAACCCGCTGCTCGACGAAACCTCGATGCGCGGCGCCAAGGGCCTGTTGATCTCGATCACCGGTGGTCGCGACATGACCCTGTTTGAAGTCGACGAAGCTGCAACGCGTATCCGTGAAGAAGTCGATCCGGAAGCAAATATCATCCTCGGCGCAACCTTCGACGAAGGTCTCGAAGGCGTCATTCGCGTATCCGTGGTTGCGACCGGCATCGACAAGCAGATCGGAGATGCGGCGCCTGCGCCGCTGGAATTTCGCCAACCAGTAAAGCAGCCGACCTCGCAGGCCAAGCCGATGGCTCCACACGGCGCTCTGCGTCCTCCGGTCGTTGAGCAGCCGCGTCAGGCTGACCCGATTGCTCAGGCAATCCAGTCTGCCGAAGTCGATATGCCGATCGCAGCTGCGCCAGCCGCACCGACGGCTTCCGCAGAGCCGGATTTCCGTCCGCAGAGCCGCATTTTCCAGGCTCCTGCACCGGAAGCCTTCGAACGCGCTCCGGTTGCTCGCGCACCGATGCCGCAGGCTCATGCTCCTCAGCCGCAGGCTTACCAGCAGCCGCAGCAGATGCATGCAGAACCGGCCCGCGAACCGCGTCCGGCTCCGCGTATGCCAGCCGTTTCGGATTTCCCGCCGGTTGCACAAGCTGAAATCGCCGCCCGTCGCGCTCCCCAGCAGCCACAGCCTGCACAGGAAGAGCCACGCGGCCCGATGAGCCTTCTCAAGCGCCTGACCCATGGTCTGTCGCGTCGTGAAGAAGAGCAGCCTGCAGCCCGTCTGGAGCCTGCGCAGCATCGCGAACCCGGCATGCGTCCGGCTGAACGCCGCCC
>JAEXXS010000098.1 GCA_023451915.1 Pseudomonadota bacterium
CGAACCGAGCCGACCAGCAGGTTGTCCGGGGCTTCGATAGTGACCCAGCGACCGGTATTGTTCGTGGCCTGACGCTTCAGATAGGTGTAATCGGTTTCGTTCCAGCGCAGAACTTCGTCGGTCAGATTATCGAGAACGAAGTCGCCACGGTCGGTCCGAACGGTCAGCACGGCATGGCCTTCACCATCCGGCTTGCGCACGACGGTGATCAGAAGATCGGTGATCGGAACGCCAGCCTTTTGCAGCTCGCGCTGCTTGAGCAGCACATAGTCCTCGCAATCGCCAACGGTGGTCGGGTAGGCCCAATATTCCTCGACGCCGTAGATTTCCATGTCGGTCATTGGCTTGATGCGTTCATTCACCGAAAGATTGACTTCGACGATGCGCTGCCAGTTGGCATGGCCAAGCGGCAATGGGCTGGTATCGCGGCTCGTTATATTGCATTCCTGCGCTTCGCGCTTGCAGAATTCGTAATGGCCGATCGGCTGCGAGGTCACCTTGCCGGTCTGCATGAAGTCGCCCGAGGCAGCCTCAGCACCAAAACCCGTGATCAGCACCGAAGCCGCGAAAGCAGCCGCTGCCATTATTTTCTTGGTCGAGCGAACAACGCAAAACATACTCAACGCCCTTGCCGGATACTTATTTATTAACGAAACGTTAAAATCTGAAACACTTCAGAGTCAATTCGATTTGCCGCTTCATCGCCCAACATCTTAATTAATGGTTAACGCGGGTGGCTTGCGATGATGCAACCCTAGATTGAATTTATTGGATTTTTGGGGACTGGATGGGGCGTGAACGCCACTCATAATTTCGCCACGCTAAGGGCGCTTGTTTTTGCCAGCGAATATGCCAATGGTTGGCACATTCGACCGGACCTGTGAGGTCCATTTGCAAGGGCCACGGGATGACAGGCGCAACCACGCGCAAGGCCACGGCAGACGACATCGATGCGTTGTTGCGCATCGAAGAGCGCTGCTTTGAAGCAGACCGCATTTCCCGACGCTCCTTCCGCGCCCTGATCGCGCGTCCCACCGCGGAGACCATCATTGCGGAACTCGATGGCGATATCATCGGCTATGCGATGATCCTTTTCCGGCATGGTACGGCGATGGCGCGGCTCTATTCCATCGCCGTCGATCCGGATGCGAGCGCCAGGGGTATAGGCGGGCTTCTGCTGCAGGCAGCCGAAACGGCAGCCTATGAGCACGATCGCCCGCTTTTGCGGCTTGAAGTGCGCGAGGACAATGCGCGGGCTATTGCGCTTTATAAACGCCAGGGCTATCGCCCCATCGGGCGCTATCTCGATTATTATGCCGATCATTCCGACGCCTTGCGCTTCGAAAAGACGGTGCGTGGCGGCGTTCCGCCGGCGACGGCATTTCCCTATTACGAACAGACGACCGATTTCACCTGTGGCGCAGCCTGCCTGATGATGGTGCTGGCCCACCACAATCCTCAGACGCGTCTCGATCCCGTGCTGGAAATCCGTCTATGGCGCGATGCGACCACGATTTACATGATGTCGGGGCCGGGCGGTTGCGAGCCTTTTGGTCTCGCCGTCGCCGGTCATGAGCGCGGGCTGAAGACATCCATCTTCGTTTCCATCAAGGACACGCTGTTTCTGCAGTCGGTGCGTTCGGAGGAGAAGCGCAAGGTCATGCAGCTTGCGCAGACCGATTTTCGCCAGCGTGCAAAGGCTTACGATATTCCCGTGAAATATCGCGGCTTCACCTTGTTCGACATCGTCACGGCGCTGCGGCGTGGCGCGTCGGTGATCGTTCTGATCAGCGGCTATCTCATGTTCGGCAAGAAGGTGCCGCATTGGGTCGTCGCCCATGGCGAAGATGGCCGCCATATTTTTATTCACGATCCGTGGGTGGAAGAGGAACAAGGCGAAAGCATTGCCGATGCGGCCAATGTGCCGGTTCCATTCCACATCTTCGACCGCATCGCCCGTTTCGGCAGCGACGGGCTCAGGGCGGCAGTGATTCTCGAAAAAGGGACAGACTAATGACGATCTGCGTCATTCTCGTTGGGCGCCTCTCGGATATCGACAATGGCGCGACACCGCACAAGGTCATGACCAATCGCGATTATCTCGCGCATCCGGCGCTGTTTAACGGCCAGCAGCGCCCGCGTATCATCAACCTGTCACGAAGCTACACCTATCAAAGCCGTGGCTATTATGCCTCGCTTCTGGCGGAGGCTCGCGGCCATCGGATCATTCCGTCCGTCGAGACGATGATCGATCTTTCCGAACGGCGGCTCTATGAGAATGCCATTCCCGAACTGGAAGACATGCTCAACAAGGCGCTGGGCAAGCACCCGGAAAAAGCGCCGGAAACCATTTGCGTCCATTTCGGTCTCGCGGAAAACCCGGAATTCGAACGCTTCGGCAGGCTTTTGTTCGACTGGTTTCGTGCGCCGTCGCTGGAAGTAACGGTCAAACCGGGTGAGTGGGCACGTATCCAGAAGATCGGCTTTGCCAATATTGCAAAATTCTCGAAACATCAAAAGGAGCGTTTCGAGGATGCGCTCGACCGCTATACGCAGCGCGAGTGGCGGGCGGCCAAGCCAAAGGTTCCGGCCCGTTATACGGTGGCCACGCTCTGCGATCCGAAAGAGGCGATGCCGCCTTCATCCATGGCGTCGCTGAAACATTGGGCGAAGATTGCCGGGAGGCTTGGCGTGGAGGTCGACCCCATCGGCAAGAAGGACCTGTCGCGTCTTGCCAATTACGATGCGCTGTTCATCCGCGAAACCACATCGATTTCCAACCACACCTATCGCTTTGCGCGCCGGGCGCAGCAGGAAAACATGCCGGTCATCGACGATCCGATTTCGATGATCCGCTGTACCAACAAGGTCTATCTGCACGAGCTGATGCAGGCCAATGATGTGGCGGTGCCTGAGACCGTGATGATTGCGGGCGAGGAGGATCTGGAGCGCGCCGCCGA
>JAEXXS010000157.1 GCA_023451915.1 Pseudomonadota bacterium
AAGATGCAGAATGATCGAGCTTGGAATACCCCAGCCGATTTCTGCGGATATTTTTCTGGCCAATTGCTGCATCGCTCAGATCATGGATATCCAACTACACCGGCACTGTTACATGCCGTCGGTGATACCACAATGCAGCGCCAACAACAGTCCCAACAACACATGTTAGAACGAACTATCTTCTGAGCCGGGATGCTAGGCATCCCGGCAAAGTCTCATGCGGCTTCCAATGCCTGCTCGCATCGCAGCAGCATGCCGTAGAGATCGCGCGGCTCGTCGGGGTCTGCCAGCATGTCGAGTTCGGCATAGAGACCGGTCTCTTCCAGCTTGCTGAAGACATAGCGCAGGGCCGAAAAATCTTCGGTTGCAAAGCCGACGCTGTCGAACAGCGTGATCGCGCGATCCGATGTTCTGCCCGCAGCCTTGCCGGCAATCACTTCCCACAATTCGTTGACCGGGTAATCCTCCGGCAATTGCTGGATTTCGCCTTCGATGCGGGTCTGCGGCGGATATTCGACAAAAATATCCGAACGCAGGAGAATTTCCTTGTTCAACTCGGTCTTGCCGGGGCAATCGCCGCCAACCGCATTGATATGCACGCCGGGGCCAACCATGTTGTCGCTCAAAATCGTGGCATATTGCTTGTCGGCAGTGACGGTGGTGATGATATCCGCGCCCTCGACAGCCTCCTGCGAAGACGCGCAGATAGTAACCGAAAAACCCTTGTCGGCCAGATTGGCGGCGCAGCGCTCGCTTGCCGAACGGTCGATATCGAACAGGCGGAGATTGTCGATGCCAAGCAGCGCCTTGAAGGCGAGCGCCTGAAACTCGCTCTGCGCGCCGTTACCGATGATCGTCAGCGTTTTGGAATCGGGCCGCGCCAGATGTTTTGCAGCCACTGCCGAGGTGGCGGCGGTGCGCAGTGCGGTCAGTATGGTCATTTCGGTCAGGAGCAGCGGATAGCCGCTATCCACATCGGAGAGGACACCAAAGGCGGTCACGGTCTGACGCCCCGCGCGGGTGTTCTTCGGATGGCCGTTTACATATTTGAAGCCATACAGCGTGCCGTCGCTGGTCGGCATCAGCTCGATGACGCCTTCCTTCGAATGGGAGGCGACGCGTGGCGTCTTGTCGAACTGTTCCCAGCGGCGAAAATCTTCTTCAATCACCACGGCCAGTTCCTTGAGGAAGGTTTCGACACCCACAGTCAGAACCAGCTTCATCATGTGATCCACGCTGACGAAAGGAACGATATTCAGCTTTTCATTGGTCATTTGAATGAACCTTTTTGCGAAGGGGGTAAGCGCCCGGTTAGCGGGCGCTGTTTCCAGCCTTCGCTGCGAGAAATTTTTCAGCGATCATCGAAACGATCTGCGGCAGAACCTCAAAGGCGTAAGGGGCGTGGACGCGCTCCAGCTTCTGGTGGAATTCACGCCCCCATGGGCCGATATTAACCACCGGGAAACGCAGCGCATTGGCGGCAGGATGGTCGACGAGGCGCGATACCGGCGTATTCTGCGATACTATATCCTGTCCAAGCGTAGCCTGACCGAGAAAGCTCATATCGGAAATGCCCTGAAAATGCGGCTTCCAGACAAGGCTCTGATCGGGGAAGGCCGCAAAGACCTTGATCGTCTCGTCAATGGCCTCTTTGAAAAGGCGGTCATTGGTTTTGGTGTCGTCAAGATGGCTTGCGGGATAGTGCAGCCCGGCAAAGCCGACGACAATCGCCGGTCCGGCAAGATGGGCAACGCCAACCAGCCATTCGGTCAACTGGCGGCTGACGGAAAGCGGATTATCGATGCCGGAAAGGCGCTGTTCCTGTTCTTTATAGAGACGTTCGAAGTCGTCGCCCGCAATGTCTGCCGCCATGGCGCGAAGCTCTGTGAAGGTCAAAAGCTTCGGCGCTGGCGGGGTTGCCCCTGCGCGCTTGCCGACCAGCTTGCCATAGGCTTCGGCCTGCGCGGTGAAACGTGCCACCGCATCGACCGCGCCGGTGCGCACTTCGTCCTGAAAACGCTTGAACAGCTCTTCTGCGGTCATGCCGTGATAGAGCCAGTTTAGCGCAATCCAGAAACGTTCAGGTGTCGTGACTTCATAGCCGTCGCGCAAATCCTTTGCCTCAAGGCAGATGGGCGGCGGGGAAATGTCATTGTCGTCGCGGTCGGCCAGATCGGCATTGCCTTCAAAGCGTGAGAGGATTCCAGCCGCCATAGCCTGGGCGCTGACGCCTTCATAGGGGTAGCTCGCATGGGAGCTGCAACCGATGACCAGCGCAAAAGGCAGAAGCTTGCCGATGGTTCCGGCATAGACGGCGCGGCCTTCGCTGCCATCGCCCTGATCGGAGGTGACATCGAGATTGATAGCCGACGAAATATCGAGATCAAAGTCCCGCGCAATCTGTGGCAGCGCATTGCGCATCGACCGCATGCCGCGGCTTTCGCGCTCTTCATCCGGCGTGACGATCAGGATCATATTGCCGCTGCGGTCAGGATCGGCCGCAAAGCGCTCAAGGCAGGCAATACCCGCGGCGATGCCGCTTTTCATGTCCAGAAGGCCACGGCCGGGCAGGAAATCGCCGCTCAGGAGATCTTCCAATGCGCGCTCTTCCTGTTGCGAACGCGCGCGCTTGCCAAGGTCCTTGATCAGCGCGTCTTTCAGGTTGCGGCTGTCGCAGGCAAGCGATTTCAGCTCATGATAATTATCGGTCGCGACCGTGTCGAAGTGACCGGCAAGCACCACCGTGTCACGGCCCTTGCCGCGCACCAGCGCCACCACATTATGGGTCAGCGGATCGCCATGGCTGGCAACTGTGCGGATATTCGCCGGGTTTTCCTGGAAATAAGGAATTTCCTTGAGCAATTCGACAAAGCGGTTTGAGAATTCCGCTTCGCCGGGCGTGCCCGTTTCGCTGCCCCAGCTGACCATGCGAAGAGCCAGCTCCTCGACATGCTGCGCATCGATATGGTTGTGCGCCATCGTTACGGCGTTTTGCGCGCCGTTTGAAACATTCGCAGTCATTGAGTAGTCTCCGTTATCTAGAGCATTTCCAGCAAAAGTGCGTAGCGGTTTTGCGTCGGATAATGCGTAAAAACAAATAGATAGAGCGGTTCCACGATTCTGTCTTAACCGGAACCGCTCTAGTGCGAAAGATGCTTTCGCAGGAAAGCGCGGGTCCGTTCCTCTTTCGGATTGGACAACATCTGGTCCGGCGGACCCTGTTCGACCACCACGCCGCCGTCCATGAACATCACATGGTCAGATACTTCAGCGGCGAAGCGCATTTCGTGGGTCACGATCAACATGGTCATGTGCTCGCTGGCGAGTTGCTTCATCACCTGATTGACCTCTTCCACCAGTTCGGGATCGAGCGCGGATGTGGCCTCGTCGAAGAGCATGACCTTGGGCTGCATGGCGAGCGCGCGCGCAATCGCCACGCGCTGCTTCTGGCCGCCCGACAGGCGGGCCGGATAGGCATTGCCCTTGTCCACCAGTCCGACCTTTGCCAGCAGCGTGTTGGCGCGGTCCAGCGCTTCGGCGCGCGGCAGATGCTTGAGCCGCATCGGCCCGATCATGATGTTCTGCAGCACGGTGAGGTGGGGAAACAGGTTAAACTGCTGGAAAACCATCCCCATTTCCTGACGGATATGGTTGATGTGCTTTTCGAAGGCGTGGCCCTTGAGCGGCTTGTTGACCTGATTGCCATCAAGCCAGATTTCACCGCCGGACGTTTCTTCCAGCATGTTGATCGAGCGCAGAAGCGTGCTTTTTCCTGATCCGCTGGGGCCGATGATGGATACGATCTTGCCCCGCGCAACCGTCAGGTCGATGCCCTTGAGCACTTCATGGTCGCCATAGGATTTTCTGATCTGGCGCAATTCGATCATGGGTGTCTGTGTGTTCATCGGATAGCTTCCGCTTTCTTGGCCGCTTTGCTCAATGCCCATTCCATCAGAAGATTGACGGCATAATAGAGGACGGCGGCGACGAAGTAGAATTCGAAGGGTCGGTAGGTTTCGCTGATGGCGCGCTGCGCATTCAAAACCAGTTCCGTGATGCCGAGGACGGACAGTACGGCTGTATCTTTGAGCAGGATAATGCTGTTATTGCCCACCTGCGGCAGCGCGGTCAGGATCGCCTGCGGAATGATGAAATAGCGCAGCGCCATGCCCCGGCTGAAACCCAGTGAACGGGCGGCTTCCATCTGGCCACTATCCACGGCTTGCAGCGAAGCGCGGAAAATATCGGCATTATAGGCGGCATAATGCATGCCAAGGCCGAACACGCCGGTCCAGAAGGCCGGAACCATGATGCCGATCTGCGACAGGCCGTAATAGAGAAGATAGAGCTGGAGCAAGAGCGGCGTACCCATGAACAGGAATACGATGCCGCGCACCGGCAGGCTTACAATCTTTGGCGCATGCAGCGTCACCAGAGCGATGACGACGCCCAGCACCACGCTGATGACACCAGCGAGGATCGTGATCAGCACCGTCCAGAGCAGCCCGATGAAGAGCAGTTCCAGATAGGAGGGAACGACCGTAAAATCGAGGCTCATGCTTCGGCCCTCCGATCCCGGTTGAAGAAGGTTTCAATGCCGCGAACGATCATCGCAATGATGGCGATGATGACGATGTAGGCGATACCGGCGACTGTGAAGACTTCGAAGGGCTTATAGGTCGAGGTCACGAAACGCTGTGCCGAATAGGTCAGTTCCACCACCCCGATTGTCGAGACAAGCGCGGTGCTCTTGGTCAGGATGATCGTGTTGACGCCGAGCGAACGGATCATCAAAGGGGCGGCTTGCGGCAGGATGAAAAGCCGCATCGTGTTGAACCGTCCAAAGCCGATGCTGCGGGCCGCTTCGTTCTGGCCCTTGTCCACGGCCAGAATGGCGCCGCGTATGCCTTCCGACATATAGGCTCCGATGTTGAAGCCCATGGTGATCACACCGGCCATGAACGGGCTGAATTCCAGACCGAATTGCGGGCCGCCGAAGAAGACCAGAAAAAGCTGCACCA
>JAEXXS010000024.1 GCA_023451915.1 Pseudomonadota bacterium
CCCATTCACGTCGTTGGCGGCGGTCTCGCTGGCTCAGAAGCCGCCTGGCAGATTGCGCAGGCAGGCATTCCTGTCGTGCTGCATGAAATGCGCCCCGTGCGCGGCACCGATGCGCACAAGACCGAGCAACTGGCGGAACTCGTCTGCTCCAATTCGTTCCGCTCCGACGATGCCGAAACCAATGCTGTTGGCGTGCTGCATGCGGAAATGCGCCTTGCAGGATCGCTCATCATGGCTTGCGCTGATGCGCATCAGGTTCCGGCAGGCGGCGCGCTTGCCGTGGACCGCGAGGGATTTGCGCAGGCCGTGACCGAAAAGCTTGAGGCCCATCCACTGATCACCATTAAGCGTGAGGAAGTCGCCGGCCTGCCGCCAGAGGATTGGGGCACGACAATCATTGCCACCGGTCCCTTGACAGCGCCGTCGCTGGCCGAAGCCATCGCTGCGGAAACGGATGCCGACGCGCTGGCCTTCTTCGACGCGATTGCGCCCATCGTGCATTTCGATTCGATCAATATGGACGTTTGCTGGTTCCAGTCGCGCTACGACAAGGTCGGCCCCGGCGGTACTGGCAAGGACTATATCAACTGCCCGATGGACAAGGAGCAGTATGAAGCCTTCGTCGCCGCACTCGTGGCGGGCGACAAGACAGAATTCAAGGAATGGGAAGGTACGCCCTATTTCGACGGCTGCCTGCCGATTGAAGTCATGGCGGAACGCGGACCTGAAACGCTGCGCCATGGCCCGATGAAGCCGATGGGCCTGACCAATGCGCATAACCCGACGGTGAAGGCCTATGCGGTCGTGCAGCTGCGTCAGGACAATGCGCTTGGTACGCTCTACAACATGGTCGGATTTCAGACGAAGCTTAAATACGGCTCGCAGACGGGCATCTTCAAGATGATTCCCGGACTGGAAAATGCCGAATTCGCACGTCTCGGCGGTTTGCATCGCAACACTTACCTGAACTCACCGGTGCTGCTCGACAGCGTGCTGCGCCTGAAGTCGCGTCCGACCCTGCGCTTTGCCGGTCAGGTGACGGGTTGCGAGGGCTATGTCGAATCGTCGGCCATCGGACTTCTCGCCGGTCGGTTCTCCGCTGCGGAGCGACTGGGCAATGCTGCCGTGCCGCCACCGCCGACAACCGCCTTTGGCGCGTTGCTTGGACACATCACCGGCGGCCATATCGTCGCGGACGATGCCGAACCCGGCAAGCGGTCGTTCCAGCCGATGAATGTCAATTTTGGCCTGTTTCCGCCGGTCGAAGTGCCGAAGGAAGAGGGTAAGCGTCTGCGCGGCAAGGAAAAGACCATTGCCAAGAAGCGCGCACTTTCCGCCCGCGCTCTTGCTGATTTCCGTAAATGGTTGGAACAACTGGCCTGACGGTCAGAAATTGGCGCGAAACATCAGCCACTGTTTACGGATAGCCGAAATATCGGCTGTCCGTTCTGCCGCCTTGCCGCCCAAGCGTTCAATCGCTTTCAGATAAGCGGGCACAATAGCCATCGGCAGAAACGCCGGTGCGAGACTTTTGGGCAATGTCGCCTTTGCCTTATCGAAAATCGCCAGATGTTCCCGCGCCAGGGCCAGCATGACGCTGACCACGCGCTCACAGGCCGACGGATCATCGTTGGCTAAAAATGCCTCCCGCGTCACGCCAACTGAAGCCAGCATATCGGCTGGAACATAAAGCTGGCCGCGGCGGCGATGGATCGGCAGAAGGCGCAGCAGACCTGTTGTCGCCTGCGCAACGCCCGCATGACCGGCGGTCTCACTGTGCGCCTGCGCGGCATCCTGATCCAGAATAAAGCCGGCTAACTGAATGATTGCCGATGCGGTCTCGCCGCAATAGCCTTCCAGATCGTTGCGGCTCGGCATCGGATCGTCATAAAGATCGAAGATGCGCGCCTCGCAATAATTGTCGAAAGCCGTTCGTGGCAATTCATATTTGTTGATCGTTTCGAGCAGAGCGGCGGCAATGGGATGCGCCTCGGCACTGCCCCTCGCCTCGCCATTGATCAGATCGCGCCACCATTGCAGGCGCACCTCGCCCGGCAATGGCTCATGAACCAGATCGCGAATGCGCGCCACTTCCGCATTGAAGGCATAAAGTGCCGCCAGACCGCCGCGTTTATCCTCCGCCGCATAAAGCACCGACAGGTAACGATCCCGGTCAGCCTCACGAAGGATCGCCAGGCAATGTGCCTCATTCTGGTTCATGATCGTTATTCTACTGCAATAAGCGCCGCCGCGACCGCGCGATCTTCCGCCAGCAGCACATTATAGGTTCGCACGGCAGCGCCCGTGCTCATCGGATCGGATGAAATGCGATGCTCGCGCAAAATTGCGCGCACGTCTTCTGGAATACGTCGCAGATCCATTCCGGTTCCGACCAGCAGAATCTCGATATCCGAAGCCTGTTGCAGAATAAGCGCCAGATCAGCGCGCGACAGAACGGGCGGCGTTGCGGGCTTCCAGCCGTGAATACCGGATGGAAGGCACAGGATCGAACCGCGATGCGACATTTCGGCGAAACGAAAACCGCCATCGCCATAAGCATCAATCGGAGCGCGCCCCGGAAAATGCGCTTCGCGTATTTCTATTCCCTTGGCCATTCTCAGCTTTCCAGATTGAGCGATTGCGCCAGTTCGTCGCCCATTTCCTCATCCTGCTCGGGACCACGCGGCTTCAGCCCAAACTGAACCAGCAGCGGTGCGGCGATGAAGATCGATGAATAGCTCGCCACGATAATGCCGACACTGAGTGCCAGTGCAAACATGCGGATATCCGCGCCGCCGAAGGCATAAAGCGGAATATGCGCAAGGAACGTCACAAAAGACGTCAGCAAGGTACGCGACAGCGTCTGGTTGATCGAAGCATCGATGATCGCAGGCAGCGGCGCGCTGCTGTAGCGGCGCAGATTTTCGCGAACGCGGTCATAGATCACGACCGTATCGTTCAACGAATAACCGATGATTGTCAGGATTGCCGCAACGCTCCACAGATTGAATTCCATGCGGAAGACAATGAACATGCCCGCAAGAATAACCACGTCATGCAGTGTCGAAAGCACCGCGCCAAGCGCCAACTGCCAGCGGAACCGCACCCAGACGTAGATGAAAATGCCGATCAGCGACAGGACAACGGCCAGAATACCGGCGCGCGACAGCTGTTCGGAAACGGTCGGACCGACGACTTCCACCCGCTGGAACGAATAATCCTGTTCGAACTCGCCGCGCAGTTTTACAGCAACCGTCTGTTCGGCATCGTCGCCCACTTCCTGGCTACCGATGATCACAAGCGCCGAACGCGGCGATTTGGCAGGGAGAACGCGGGCGCTATCGATATTCAGTTCGGAAAGACGGTCCTGAATGTCTTCAAGATTGGCGTCACCGCTGCGCGCCTGAAGCTCGACCATCGAACCGCCACGGAAATCGATGCCGTAGTTGAAGCCGATATTCACAAACAGCGCCACCACGATGGCGCAGGCCAACACCGAAATGCCAAGCGTGATGAACTGCAGGCGCATGAACGGAATATGCGTCACCGTCGGCACCAGCTTAAGGCGACGCTTCGGTACTTCCTTCGGCTTCGCAGTGCGCACCCATTGGGCGATGAGCAGACGGGTGAAAGTGAGCGTGGTGAACAGCGTCGTACCGATACCGACCGCAACCGTCAGGGCAAAGCCATGCACCGTGCCGGAGCCAAGCAGAAAGAGAACCAGTGCGGCAATCAACGTGGTGAGATTGGCGTCAACAATGGTCGACAGAGCGCGGTAGAAACCCGATTCCATCGCCTGAACGACGGAATAGCCCTTGCGGCGATCTTCACGCACGCGCTCATAGATCAGAATATTCGCGTCAACCGCCATGCCGATGATCAGCACCAGACCTGCAACGCTGGCAAGGCTGATCGATGCCCCGATCAGCGACATGACCGCAGTCAGGATGATGATATTGACCACAAGCGCCACCATCGCGATGACGCCAAGAACGCCATAGGACAGCACCATGAAGAGGCCGACGAGAAGCGCGGCCAGAAGTGCAGCCGTCACGGCGGCGCTGGCATAATCTTCGCCGAGCGCCGAGGCGATGGTGCGCTCTTCAAGCACGGTCACGGCTTGCGGCAATGTGCCGGAGCGCAGAACAACGGCCATGTTATTGGCGGCCTGCAAATCGAAGGCGCCGGAAATCTGCAATTCGTTTGTGTCGAGCGGCTCGCTGATGACGGGCGCAGACACGACCTGATTATCGACCACGATGGCAAAGCTCTTGCCCGTCGCGTTGGCGGTCAAGGCAGCCAGACCTTTTCGGCCGGCATCGTCGAGGGTCAGTGTGATGACCGGCTCATTATCATCGGCAGAAAGCGTTGCCTTCGCGTCGGTGATATTTGCGCCGGTGAGAATGGGTTGTTTCTTGACGAGATAGCCGACCGGGGGATCGTCATAGGAATAGACGATTTCGCTATCCGCTGGCGGTGTGCCGCGAATGGCATCGTCCGGCGAAACGGAATCGTCCACAGCGTGGAACGAAAGATCGCCGCGAATGCTCAGAATATCTTTCAGAAGCTGCGCATCGTAAAGGCCCGGCACTTCGACGCGAATCTGGTTGCGCGCTTCGGTTTCGACAACGGGATTACCGTAGCCAAGTTCCTCAAGGCGCTGCCGCATGATTTCTGCGGAGCGTTCCAGATCGTTCTTGCCCGCGTTTTGTATCTGCATGACGAGGCGCGAGCCGCCCGAAAGATCAAGGCCGAGCGCGACTTGTTTCTTCGGCAGGAAACCGGGCAGATTTGCCAGCGTTTCACGCGAGAAAAAATTGGGGGAAGCGATGACGAAGCTGACGAGAACCGCCAACCAGATCAGGGCCGATTTCCAGCGTGAAAAATAGAGCATAGAGCAGCAATTCCGTTTCAGCTTGGCCCCTTGGGCCTGGATAGAGCATGCCGGGGTACGCTTGCGCACCGCTCTCCGGCCATGGATCAAGCGCGCATAAAAAAGTCGCGCCGACCGAATATTGCACGGGCTCCGGTTAGAAAAAACTTACCGGAGCCCGTCTCATCTCAAAAAGAGATTACTTGTTCTTATTATCGGCGACCGGTTCGCCCTTGACGCGCACATCCATCAGCGTGCTGCGCAGAACCTTGATGCGAACGCCTTCGGCGATTTCGACTTCGACTTCATTGTCGTCGACGACTTTCTGCACCTTGCCGACAATGCCGCCGCCGGTCACGACCGTATCGCCACGGCGCACCGCGTTCAGCATTTCCTGACGCTTCTTCATCTGGGTCCGCTGTGGGCGGATGATGAGGAAATACATGATGACGAAGATCAGGATGAACGGCAGAATGCTCATCAGCATGTCTGGGCCAAAAGCGCCGCCGCCAGGTGCTTGAGCGAAAGCCGGTGTTACGAACATTAGGAACTCCTCTGAAGTCTCAAAGACAATT
>JAEXXS010000025.1 GCA_023451915.1 Pseudomonadota bacterium
GTCGGTTGGTGATGGTCTCGTCACGCAGATTCCAGCCCTTATCGTTTCGCTCGCCGCCGGTCTTCTGGTGTCGAAGGGCGGAACCCGCGGCTCTGCCGATCAGGCGATTTTCGGCCAGCTTGGCGCTTATCCAAAGGCGCTTCTGGTCGCGTCGATGCTGCTGTTCGTGCTTGGCATCATGCCAGGTCTTCCGGCATTTCCGTTCTTCATGCTGGGCGGCGCAATGGCCTTTGTCGGTATCGCTGTGCCCCGCCGTCAGGCGCGCCAGCGCGAAGCGGAAGCCACGGAGGCGGACAAGAAGCAGCGCGAGGCCGAGGATCAGGAGCGCAATTCCGTCAAGGCGTCGCTGGAAACCAGCCAGATCGAGCTGTGCCTGGGCAAGCAGCTTTCCGCGCGCCTGATGGCCTCGCAGCAGGAGCTGGCGCATCGCGTCAACTAGATGCGCCGCAAATTCGCTCAATAATACGGTTTTGTCATTCCTGAAATCAAGGTGACGGACGACCTTGCTTTGCCGCCGAAAAGCTATCGCATCAAGATACATGGCACGTCGGTGGCAAGCTACGAATTGCGCGTCGGGGAAATTCTGGTGGTGCTGGGCGAGCGCCCTATACCGTCGATCCCCGGCGAGGAAATGCGCGAGCCGGCCTTCGGCATGCGCGCCTATTCGGTGCCGGAAACTTTTGCCTCCGATCTGCGCCGCGATGGCTATATGACGGTCGATAATCTTTCCGTCCTGCTCACCCACCTTAGCGAAATCGTGCGCAACAATCTGGCGCAGCTCCTGTCCTACAAGGATATGCGTATTCTGCTGGATCGTCTGGGGCCGGAATATCGCAAGCTGGTCGAGGATATCAGCCCGGCGCATATTTCCTATTCCGGTTTGCAGGCCGTGCTGAAGCTTCTGCTGGCCGAGCGCGTGTCGATCCGCAACCTGCATCTCATTCTCGAAGCCATTGCGGAAATCGCGCCGCTGGTGCGCCGTCCGGAAATGATTGTCGAACATGTGCGCATGCGCATGGCGCAGCAAATCTGCGGCGACCTTTCCGACAATGGCGTGCTCAATGTGCTGCGTCTCGGCAATCGCTGGGATCTGGTGTTCCACCAGAGCCTCAAACGCGACGCCAAGGGCGAAATCGTCGAGTTCGATATCGACCCGCGCCTGCTGGAACAGTTCGGCACGGAAGCATCGACAGTCATTCGCAAGCATTTCGACAATGGCGAGCGATTCGTCCTCGTATCGTCGCCGGAAGCCCGGCCCTATATCCGGATGATCATCGAGCGCCTGTTCGCAACCTTGCCGGTGCTGTCGCATGTTGAAATTGCGCGCGGCGTGGAGGTGAAATCTCTCGGCGCGATTTCATAGGGAGCTTTAAGTGCCGATCGCGCAACTGCCGCTCAACGACATCATTCTGGCAGCCGTTCTGGCGTTCTGCCGGGTCGGCGCATGTCTGATGCTGATGCCAGGGATTTCCAGTGTGCGCATTCCGTTGCAGGTTCGGCTCTTCATCGCGCTGGCGTGCTCTTTCGCGGTTTTGCCGCTGGTGTTGTCACGCATCGTCACAGCCGTCGATGGCGGCGCGCCCTGGACGCTGTTTCGCCTGATGGCGAGCGAGATGTTCGTCGGCGCGGTGATCGGCATTCTGGCGCATATCTATTTCTGGGCGCTGCAATTCATGGCCAACACCATGGCGATGGCCGTTGGCTTTAGCGGCTCGCCTGCCGATGCGATTACCGAATCGGAACCGCAGGCAACGCTTGCCACCATCGTGACCTTCAGCGCGCTGTTGCTGTTTTTCGTCACCGACATGCATCTGGAAATTCTGCGCGCGCTGCTCAATTCCTATACGGCCATCCCGGTCGACGGGCGATTCCGGCCTGATGCGGCGATGATCGATTTTACCGATGCGCTGTCATCGGCCTTCATGGCGACACTGCGGATCGCAGCGCCATTCATCGTCTTTGCGATTCTCGTCAATTTCGCGGTCGGTCTGGTCAATAAACTGACGCCATCGATCCCGATCTACTTCGTGTCGATGCCTTTCGTGCTGGGGGGCGGGCTGCTGGTGATCTATTTCATCCTGCCGGAACTCCTGCGCTTCTTCACGAACGAAACCGCCACGCAAATGCGCGCTTTGTATTGAGGTGGCCATGGCTCAGACCAACACACGCAATCTGAAAAAGCTGGTCGATTTGCAGAAACTGGGCAGCGCCCGGCTCGAATCAGCCCTTGCCGTTTCCAGTGCACGCAAGCTTGCGCTGGAAGAGGAGCGTCAGGCGCTCATCGCCATGCAGGACCGGCGCTATGACGGCGCTGTTTTCGATATCGATCCGTCGCTGCTCATCAGGCGACTTGGCGCGAATGCTGTCGAATCGCTTACGCTCGAATCACAGCTCGGCTCCGAGCGCAGCGCGCTTTTGAAGGAACAACGGCGGGTCGAATTGCTGGAAGATCGGCTGAAAGAGGCCAAAAACGAGCAGGACCGGCACGAGCTGGCAAGCCTGATCGAAGAATTTGTTAGCCGGAAAACCACGAAAGCCCCGTCCGGGCCACGCTGAAATCGCCCACAAGTTTCAGTCAAGTTTGACCCATTATGGTGCACCCATAGGATGAAGAAGGAAATTTTGCATGGCGATCAATCCGCCGTCAGATCTGGTGATGGATGTGGCCCGCGCGGCCGATCCGCAGGCCTATCAAATGGCGGCGGAACGGTTGAAGTCGGTCTCCGGCGCCATGCAGGCGACGGCGTCGTCCGGCACGGGGCTGACGCGGGATAATTTCGCGAGCTTTTCCGACAGTCTTTCGGCGGGCGTGACCATGCGGCCCGACGCGCAGAATACGATCAATCCGGCCTATCGGAAATTCGAGGCCTTCATGCTGCAATCCTTTGTCCAGTCGATGTTCACCAGTGACACGACTGCGACCTTCGGCAAGGGCATAGCGGGTGACTACTGGAAGTCGATGATGGCGGAAGCCATGGCGAACAAGATGGCGGATGTCGGCGGTGTCGGCATTGCCAAACTGCTTGAGGAGCAGGCGGCGCGCAAAGGGCGGGCAGCCGCGCCGACCACTGCAGCATTAGGAGATGTGATCAACAATCTGGGAGAGACTATGAGCACCAATGCGGTTTCGAAGGACATCATTCATGGCTTCGAACGCACGCTCATCCAAAAGCAGCTTGAGAAAAACGACGACGCGGAGAGCGCGCGCGGCTGAACGATAAAGACCGCAGCGCGCGACGTGACGTCCCCCGAAATTGAGGAACCTTGAAATGACCGAGACAAGCTCTGAAACCAGCCTGCCGCCGGAAGAATCGCTGGTTCTCGCCAAGGCGAGCGAACAGGCGCATGATCTGGCGAAGCCGGAACTGGCGGTGGAACCGGTGCAAAACCCGACTTTGAAGCCGGTGGTTCGCGCCATCCAGCGTCTTGAGGACGTCATCGAGACCGAAACGCGCCTTCTCATGGAAGGTGGCAATCCCGATCTCGCGGAAATCAATTCGCGCAAAAGCCGCGGTCTCTACGATTTCAACAAGGCTATCAAGAAGGCTGCTGGTCTGGCCGAGCCTGCGACGCTGAAGGGCTTGCAGCCGCTGCTCGACAGCCTAAAGCAGAAGCTTGAGAAAAATTGCGAAGCGCTGCAGCTGCATCTGCGCGCAGTCGGCGAACTTGCCGATGTGATCCGCAGTGCATTGGAAACACAGGAAGCCGACGGCACCTATTCCATGCAGAGCGCGAGGCTTGGTCACGCGCGATGATCCGCATTTTCGTCATTGGCCTGTGGATTTGCGCTGTCGCCTTCGGGTCGCTGTTCATGGCGACCCGGCAAAACGCGGCATCATCCGGTGACGCGCAGGCCGCCCTTGGCGGGTTCGGCGGCGTGGATTACGTCAAGACAGACGTGATGAGCGTGCCGATCATCTCCAATGGCGGCGTTGCGGGTTATGTCGTGGCGCAGCTCGTCTATACGGTCGATTCGAATATTCGCAAGAAGCTGAGCGTGCCGCTGGAGCTTTTCATCAGCGACGAGATTTTCCGCAAGTTCTACGGCAGCTATTCGGATACGAAAGAAGTCGAGAAAGTGCAGTTCGAGGATGTGCGCGCCTCGATCATCTCAGACCTGAACGGACGGTTCCCCGAGCCGGTGATCAAGGACCTGCTGGTCGAGCAGTTCAACTATATTTCCGCTGAGGAAATCCGCGCCATGAACATGCGCGGTGAGCCGACATCGACAGCGCCCGGAAAGCAGGCCCCCGAGAAGCAGGCCAATATCAATCATGGGCAGGCGGCTCACAGCGAATAATATTTTCCGCCAAGCTGGGCTAGACGTTCGGCATCCAGCGGTGTGACGGTTGGATCGGTGATCAGCTCGACACCCATTTCGCGGCCATTGCGCCAGGCGATGCGGGCGAGAAGCGCGCGCTTGTAATAATCGTCGAAAAGCCAGAACCTGTCGGGTAGGGCCGGGGTTTCTATCGTTCTGAGCTTGGCGCCGTGCGGGGACAAGTCGCTGAACTGGCACTCAACGATAAACTGTCCGTCCAGGTCTATCAGTTTTCCCGAACGAAGCCTTGTCCTCTGTCGTTCTTCCTTGCGCCGCTCTTGCGGCGACTTCATGCGCGCCATATGAAAATCTTACCCACCAGAGCATTTCCAGCAAAAGTGCGTAGCGGTTTTGCGTAGGATAATGCTTAAAAAAATAGTTAGAGCGGTTCCACGATTCCGTTTTAACAGGAACCGCTCTAATCCCCTGAATAGGTATTTTTAGCAGATTTCGATTTCCGAAGCGTTACTTTTAAAGTCTGACTGCCGGAATTCCTTACTTCCAAAGGTGAGGCTCAAGTTAGCCCCAAGTAGCTTATGGTCCCTAGTGGTCGCCGCAGGCATGGCACAGGCCGCGCAGTTCAAGTGTCGTCTTGCGTGACTTGAAACCGTTTTGCAGGCTCCAGGCGCTGACGAGATTTTCGATCGCAGCATCGGAAAATTCCGTTACCTGACCGCATTTCTCGCAGATCGCAAAGGCAACCAGACCCTGCTGATGGCATTGCGGATGCGCGCAGGCAACGAAGGCGTTGAGGCTTTCGAGGCGATGAATGAGCCCGTAATCGAGCAGCTTTTCCAGCGCACGATAGACCTGAAGCGGCGCGCGAAAGCCGTCATCCCGCAACTGGTCGAGGATCGTATAGGCGCTGAGCGGCCCTTCCGCCTTGGACAAAACATCGAAAACCAGCGTCTGGTTGCGGGTCAGATCCTGTTGCGGGTGGTGGTGGTGATGATGCGTGCTCATTGTTCAGCAGTCCGTTTCGATGGGGCCTCAGCTCTCTTATGTAAAGGCAGAAGGCTGAAAATGAAAATGGCAAGCGCCGCGACCACGATGGACGGGCCTGACGGTGTGTCGAAATGAATGGAGCCATAAAGCCCGCCGACAACGCCCGCTGCGCCGATCAGCGATGACAGCACCGCCATCTGTTCGGGCGTGGAAGCGAAACGGCGCGACGTTGCAGCCGGGATGATGAGGAGTGACGTTATCAGCAAAATGCCGACAATCTTCATTGCAATGGCAATCACGATGGCCAGAAGGAGCATGAAGATGACGCGCGAGACGGCGGGGTTCATGCCTTCGGCGCGCGCAATGTCTTCGCTGACGGTCGCAGCCAGCATGGGCCGCCACAACCAGGCCAGTACGGCCAGCACGAATGCGCCGCCCGCATAGATATAGACGATATCCATGCGCGATACGGCCAGAAGATCGCCGAACAGGAAAGAAAGAAGATCGACACGCACCCAAGTCATGAAGGCGACGATCACCAGACCGAGCGACAGCGTGGCATGGGACAGGATGCCGAGCAGCGAATCCGCCGACAAGGTGTGGCGGCGCTGCAAGAGCAACAGGATCGCGGAAATCGCGACCGACACAGCGAAAACGCCAATCATCAGATTGATGTCGAAGATGAGCGCCAGCGACACGCCAAGCAAGGCCGAATGGGCCATGGTGTCGCCGAAATAGGCCATGCGCCGCCAGACGATGAAGCAGCCGAGAGGCCCGGTCGTCAGCGCCAGCCCGATACCGGCAATCAAAGCGCGGGTGAAAAAATCGTCAAGCACGGTGTACACCTTCCCCGTGATGATGTTCGTGATGCTCATGCTCATGCTCATGCTCATGATGATGGCCGTCATCGCCATGGCAATGATCCGTCACCGAGCCATCGCTGTGCAGCACGCGCCCGTCAGGCAGATGGGTGTGATCATGATGATGCTCATAGACGGCGAGCGGGCCAACGGCGCGACTGCCGAACAGGCGCATATATTCCGGGCTTGCCGTCACATCGCGCGGGGTTCCGCTGCAAGAGACATGACCGTTGAGGCAGATGACCCGGTCGGTCGCCGCCATGACGAGATGCAGATCGTGCGAGATCAAGAGCACGCCGCAGCCGGTTTCGTCGCGCAGCCGCGCAATCAGTTCGTAAAGAGCCGCCTCGCCGGAAAAATCGACGCCCTGCACGGGTTCGTCCAGCACCATGATATCCGGCTTTCGCGCCAGCGCCCGCGCCATCAGGGCGCGCTGGAATTCGCCGCCGGAAAGATGGGCTGTCTCGGCTTTGAGAAGATGCGGGATGCCGACCGCCTCAAGCGCGGCAGCAATGTCCTGTTTGCTCAAGGGGCCGGTCAGCGTCAGCAGACGTTCCACGGAAAGCGGCAGGGTGCGATCGATATTGATCTTCTGCGGAACATAGCCGATGCGCAGGCCGGGCTTGTGGATCACTTCGCCTTCATCGGTCTTCAGAATGCGCAGCGCCATCTTGGCGGCTGTGCTTTTGCCCGCACCATTCGGCCCGATCAGCGTGACGATCTCGCCACGTTCGACTTTCAGATCGACATTGCGCACAAGCCAGCGCCCGTCGCGATAAACACCGGCGTTTTTCAGTTCAATCAGCGTTTCCCGCGCCTGAACGTCAGGAACTGTATTCTTTCTCGCCATTGCAATCGGGGCTTTCGCTGCCTGCATCTTCATTTCGCTTAGAGCATATTCCAACGGATCATCCGCCGATTCGGGGTTTTTCCCAGCGTCTTTTTCGGGCGGCGCGACACGCCATATCCCGATTGTGAAATCAACCTGCCCATGCTGTCACACAGGACAGCAATTTC
>JAEXXS010000029.1 GCA_023451915.1 Pseudomonadota bacterium
ATCAAGGTATTCGGAAAGAAGCCGGTATGATGACTTCGATATTCGCAAACACGAACGGAAACAGGTGAGACATGCTGGCTGATAAAGATCGCATCTTCACCAATATTTACGGCTTCAAGGATCGCTCGCTCAAGGGTGCGATGGCGCGTGGCCATTGGGACAACACCAAGGGCTTGATCGAAAAGGGCCGTGACTGGATCATCGACGAGATGAAGGCGTCGGGCCTGCGCGGCCGTGGCGGCGCTGGCTTCCCGACGGGCCTCAAATGGTCGTTCATGCCCAAGCAGAGCGACGGTCGCCCGCATTATCTGGTTGTCAATGCCGATGAATCCGAACCGGGCACCTGTAAGGACCGCGAAATTCTGCGCCACGATCCGCATACGCTGATCGAAGGCTGCGTGATCGCCGGTTGCGCCATGGGCGCACACACCGCCTATATCTATATTCGCGGCGAGTTCATGCGTGAGCGCGAAGCTCTGCAGGCAGCAATCGACGAGTGCTACGAAGCCGGTCTGCTTGGGAAGGACAACAAGTGCGGCTGGGATATGGACATTTTTGTCACCCACGGCGCTGGCGCTTATATCTGCGGCGAAGAAACCGCGCTGCTCGAAAGCCTTGAAGGCAAGAAGGGCCAGCCGCGCCTGAAGCCGCCATTTCCGGCCAATATGGGTCTCTATGGTTGCCCGACGACCGTGAACAACGTGGAATCGATTGCGGTTGCGCCGACGATCCTGCGTCGCGGCGGTGCATGGTTCTCCTCCATCGGTCGTCCGAACAATGTCGGCACCAAGCTGTTCCAGATTTCGGGTCATGTGAATACGCCGAGCGTAGTGGAAGAAGGCCTCGGCATTTCGTTCCGCGAGCTGATCGAAAAGCACGCTGGCGGCATTCGCGGTGGTTGGGACAACCTGCTGGCGGTTATTCCCGGCGGTGCATCCTGCCCGGTCATCAAGGGCGAAGACATGATGGACGCCATCATGGATTTCGACGGCATGCGCGACAAGAAATCGTCGTTCGGCACCGGCGGCCTGATCGTCATGGACAAGTCCACAGACATCATCAAGGCGATTGCCCGTCTGTCGGCTTTCTTCAAGCATGAAAGCTGCGGCCAGTGCACGCCGTGCCGTGAAGGCACCGGCTGGATGTGGCGCGTCATGGAACGCATGGTCAAGGGTAACGCGCAGAAGCGCGAAATCGACATGCTGTTCGATGTGACCAAGCAGATTGAAGGTCACACGATCTGTGCCCTTGGCGATGCGGCCGCATGGCCAATTCAGGGCTTGATCCGCAATTTCCGTCCGGAAATTGAAAAGCGCATTGACGATTACACACGCAACGCCGTTCAGAGCCGCAATATCCGTCTGGAAGCGGCTGAGTGAGTTGTGGGATGCCTGCCCGACAGGGCATGGCCCCGAAAAGTGCCTAGCGGTTTTCGGTAAAGGCCATGCCAAGTTAAGGGCAGGTGCAAAGTTTTATGATCTGGAAGATGCGGCATAAGCCGCAGGTTTGGACAAGCGATGGCAAAGATCAAGGTTGACGGCACGGAGATCGAAGTACCCGATCACTATACGCTCCTTCAGGCTGCCGAAGCCGCAGGCGCTGAAGTGCCGCGTTTTTGTTTCCACGAACGGCTTTCCATCGCCGGAAATTGCCGTATGTGCCTGGTTGAAGTGAAGGGTGGACCGCCGAAGCCGGCCGCATCCTGCGCCATGGGCGTGCGCGATCTGCGTCCCGGCCCGAATGGCGAAGCCCCTGAAATCTTCACCAACACGCCGATGGTCAAGAAGGCCCGCGAAGGCGTGATGGAATTCCTGCTCATCAACCACCCGCTGGATTGCCCGATCTGCGATCAGGGCGGCGAGTGCGATCTGCAGGATCAGGCAATGGCTTTCGGCACCGACGGTTCGCGCTATCGCGAGAACAAGCGCGCTGTCGAAAACAAATATATCGGCCCGCTCGTCAAGACGGTGATGACGCGCTGCATTCACTGCACGCGCTGCGTCCGCTTCACGACCGAAGTTGCAGGCATTTCTGAACTCGGCCTGATTGGCCGTGGCGAAGACGCCGAGATCACCACCTATCTCGAACGCGCCATGACGTCGGAACTGCAGGGCAATGTGATCGATCTTTGCCCGGTTGGCGCTTTGACCTCGCGTCCTTACGCGTTCCAGGCCCGTCCGTGGGAATTGAACAAGACTGAAACCATTGATGTGATGGATGCGGTCGGTTCCAACATCCGCGTCGACACCCGTGGCCGCGAAGTGATGCGCGTCATGCCGCGCGTCAACGAAGCGGTGAACGAAGAGTGGATATCCGACAAGACCCGCTTCATCTGGGACGGCCTGCGCACCCAGCGCCTTGACCGCCCTTATGTTCGCAAGGATGGCCGTCTTGTTGCCGCAAGCTGGCCGGAAGCTTTTGCCGCTATCGCTGCCAAGGTCTCCGCAACATCGGCTGAAAAGATCGGCGCGGTCGCTGGCGATCTGGCTTCGGTTGAAGAAATCTATGCGCTGAAGGGCCTGATGGCTTCGCTCGGCACAGCCAATATCGACAGCCGTCAGGATGGCGCAGCCCTCGATCCTGCTCTGGGGCGCGCAAGCTATCTCTTTAACGCGACGATCGAAGGCATTGAAAACGCTGATGCTCTGCTCATCATCGGTTCCAATCCACGCGTTGAAGCTGCCGTTCTGAACGCACGTATTCGCAAGCGTCAGCGTATGGGCCATTTCCCGGTCGCTCTGATCGGCGAACAGGCTGAACTGCGTTACAATTACGAGTATCTGGGTGCAGGCGCCGACACATTGGCATCCGTCGCCGCTGGCGCCAACGCATTCCGCGATGTGCTGGCCAAGGCTGAGCGTCCGCTGATCATCATCGGGCAGGGCGCGCTCACCGGCGAAAACGGTTCTGCGGTGCTGGCGACTGCCGCCAAGCTCGCAGAGGATGTCGGCGCGATCAAGGATGGGTGGAACGGCTTCTCCGTTCTGCACACTGCCGCTTCACGCGTTGGCGCTCTGGATCTCGGCTTTGTGCCGGGTGAGGGCGGCAAGGCAGCTGGCGACATGCTGGGCAATCTGGATGTTGTGTTCCTGCTTGGCGCAGACGAACTCGACATGACAAACAAGGGCTCGAGCTTCGTCGTTTACATCGGCACGCACGGCGATGCCGGTGCGCATGCCGCCGACGTCATCCTGCCGGGCGCAACCTATACGGAAAAGTCGGGCACCTGGCTCAACACCGAAGGTCGCGTGCAGCTTGGCAGCCGCGCCGGTTTCGCACCGGGCGAAGCGAAGGAAGACTGGGCAATTCTGCGCGCTCTTTCCGACGCTTTGGGCAAGCGCCTGCCATTCGATAGCTTGCAGCAGCTTCGCGCCAAGCTCTATGCGGACTACCCGCACATGCTGGCCATCGACACCATCACGCCTGCTTCCACCGACGATCTCGTCGCGCTGGCAGCGAAAGCATCCAACCTGGGCGGCGGCGCTGCGTTCGTTTCCCCGGTCAAGGACTTCTACCTGACGAACCCAATTGCGCGCGCTTCCGCCGTCATGGCCGAATGCTCGGCGCTCGCGGCTGGCGGCTTCAGCCAAGCTGCCGAGTAAGCGAGAGAGAGACGGAACAATGGAAGGAATTTTTGCAGCTTACGTCTTACCCGCGCTGATCATTGCGCTGAAGTCGGTCGTTCTGCTCGTCGTATTGCTGATCGTCGTCGCTTACCTGCTTTACGCGGATCGCAAGATCTGGGCAGCGGTGCAGCTTCGTCGCGGCCCTAACGTTGTCGGTCCCTGGGGTCTGTTCCAGGCCTTCGCCGACTTGTTGAAGTTCGTCTTCAAGGAACCGATCATTCCGTCGGGCGCAAACAAAGGTGTTTTCCTCCTTGCGCCCTTCGTTTCCGCCGTTCTCGCAATGGCGACCTGGGCGGTTATCCCGGTCAATGAAGGCTGGGCCATCGCCAACATCAATGTCGGCATGCTCTATATCTTCGCCATTTCTTCGCTCGAAGTTTATGGCGTGATCATGGGCGGCTGGGCATCGAACTCGAAATATCCATTCCTCGGCGCGCTTCGCTCCGCCGCGCAGATGGTTTCCTACGAAGTTTCCATCGGCTTCGTGATTGTCACGGTCCTGCTGACGGTTGGCTCACTCAACCTCACCGACATCGTGCTTTCGCAGAACACCGGCCTCGGCACCATGCTTGGCCTGCCTGCATCGTTCCTCGACTGGAACTGGCTCTGCCTGTTCCCGATGTTCGTGATCTTCTTCATTTCGGCGCTTGCTGAAACGAACCGTCCGCCTTTCGATCTCGTCGAAGCTGAATCCGAACTC
>JAEXXS010000310.1 GCA_023451915.1 Pseudomonadota bacterium
CTGTCGGAAATGTCTGGATTGAAGACCAGCCAATAGCCGTTGTCGCTCGTCAGGGATAGGTCGCAGGCATGGACAAGCTGCCCGCGCTGCACCGCGCCGTCGATCAGCCCGGACCAGCCGAGCGCAACACCCTGATCGGCAATCGCCGCCTCAATCACCAGATTATAGGTATTGAAGACGAGGCCATAATTGCCGTCGACGATTTCCTCACCAATGGCGTTCAGCCAGGACTGCCAGGTGAACCAGCGATCACCCTGCAATGTGTCGAGATGCAGGAGCGAGGCTGCGCCAAGCCCCTTACCTGAGGGAAAACCACCGCTTTTCTCGAGAAAAGCGGGTGAGCAGACTGGCACCACCTTTTCGCCGATAAAGGGGACAGAACCTTTGGGAAAATCATTGCGCCCGCCAAACAGGATTGCAATGTCAGCCTCGCGGTAGTCGAGCGGCTGGAGCATGGAGGAGGCCGTGATACGCACGTCGACCTCGGGATGTTTCGGCCTGAACTGCGCCACGCGCGGCATCAGCCAGAAAGTCGCAAAACCGTAATCCGTTGCAATCCGCAAACCGGGTGAGCGCTGCCTGCGCCTGATCTGCTGCACGGCATCTTCTATCCCATCCAGACCAGCCCGCACCGCTGCATAGAGAATCCGCCCATCGGGGAGAATTTCAACGCCCCGCGCCCGCCTTGCGAACAGGGCGACGCCCAAACGGTCCTCCATGCGTTTTATTTGATAGCTGACGGCAGGTTGTGTCATGCCGAGTTCATGCGCTGCAAGGGTCAGATTTTCCAAACGTCCGACCGCTTCGAAAACGCCAAGGCTGCCAAGATCCCAGGATGGAGAAACCATAAATAGCCTTTATATCTACGATAAAAAATGAATGGGTTTTTCCTTAGCGTAAATGGTGTTTTCCTGAAAGTCGAAATGCAAGCCATAATGGCTTTTGATTGTACGCGATGCGAAATGCATCCATCAAGGAGGGGTCACCGATGCGTTATTTGAAGATGACTGCACTGGCGTTTGCGGCGTTCACGGGGCTTTCGGGAACGGCTTATGCTGCCGATCCGGCTGCATGCGAAACCATCCGCCTGTCCGATCCGGGCTGGACCGATATTACCTCGACCAATTCCATCGCGAGTGTTCTGCTGACAGGCCTTGGCTATAAGCCCGATGTGAAGACAATGTCTGTGCCGATTGGCTATGAAGCTTTGAAGACCGGCAATCTCGATGTTTTTCTCGGCAACTGGATGCCCGCACAGCAGAAATTCCGCGACGATCTGGATAAGGCCAAAGCCGCTGAGGTGATCGTCAAGAATCTCGAAGGCGCGAAATTCACGCTCGCCGTGCCGGATTATGTTGCAAGCGAAGGTGTCAAGGATTTTGCCGACCTTGCCGCCCATGGCGATAAATTCGGCAAGGAGATTTACGGCATCGAACCGGGCGCTCCGGCCAACCAGAATATCCAGAAGATCATCGAAGACCCGAAATTCAAGCTCGACGGCTGGAAGATAGTGGAATCGAGCGAGCAGGCCATGCTGGCGCAGGTGGACCGCAAGAACAAGGACAAAGGTTGGGTCGTGTTTCTCGCCTGGGCTCCGCATCCTATGAACACCAATCTGAAGATTGATTATCTGTCGGGCGGCGATGATTATTTCGGTCCGAATTATGGTGGGGCCGAAGTCTATACGCTGGCCCGCACGGGCTGGTCGGCGAACTGCCCGAACGCTGCAACCTTCTTCAAGAACCTCACCTTCACCGTCGATATTGAAAACGAGCTGATGGGCAAGATTCTGGATGAGGGCGCGGAAGGTCCAGCGGCTGCGAAGGAATGGCTGAAAGCCCATCCGGAACAGATCGACAAATGGCTGGCAGGTGTGACCACGCTGAAGGGCGAACCCGGCGCTGCTGCCGTCAAGACAAGTCTCGGCCTCTGATCATTCAACGAAAACATGGCCAGGCGGGCATTTCAATGCCCGCCGTTTCGCGTTTCACTTATGCCGATGGTTCCGCACAGATGAAAAAGCCGAATATTCTCATTCTCATGGTCGACCAGTTGAACGGGACGTTTTTTCCGGATGGTCCGGCCGAGTTTCTACATGTTCCGCATTTGCGCAAGCTTGCAGAGCGCTCCACCCGTTTTGCCAATTGCTACACGGCGAGCCCGCTTTGCGCTCCGGCTCGTGCTTCACTGATGTCGGGGCAACTGCCGTTTCGTACCGGCGTTTATGACAACGCAGCCGAATTTTCGTCTGAAATTCCGACCTATGCGCACCATTTGCGCAATGCCGGATATCAGACAGCGCTTTCCGGCAAGATGCACTTTGTCGGCCCCGATCAGTTGCACGGCTTCGAGCAGCGCCTGACCACGGATATCTACCCAGCCGATTTTGGCTGGACGCCGGATTATCGTAAACCGGGAGAGCGCATTGACTGGTGGTATCACAATCTGGGTTCCATCACCGGGGCCGGTTCTGCGGAAATTACCAACCAGCTCGAATATGATGACGAAGTTGCCTATCAGGCCGAAGCGAAGCTTTACGATCTGGCGCGGGGCCATGATGCGCGTCCGTGGTGTCTGACGGTCAGCTTCACCCATCCGCACGATCCCTATGTGGCGCGCAAGCGCTTCTTCGATCTCTATGCGGATATTCCGGAACTTGATCCGAAGATCGGGCCTCTGCCGGAAAGCGAAATCGATCCGCATAGCGAGCGGTTGCTTCGTGCCTGCAAGGCTGAGGACTATGATCTCACCCGCGCGCAGATCAGGGCGGCGCGGCAGGCTTATTTCGCCAATATCTCCTATGTTGATGAGAAGATCGGCGGCCTCCTGGATGTGGTCGAGCGTTGCAACATGGCGGACGATACGATCGTCATCTTCACCTCGGATCATGGCGATATGCTCGGCGAACGCGGCATGTGGTTCAAGATGAGCTTCTTTGAGGGTTCTGCACGCGTGCCCTTGATGATCGCCGCTCCACACATGCCGGTGGGTTTGATCGATGCGCCCGCGTCAACGCTGGACGTGTTGCCGACACTGGCCGATCTGGCGGGTATTGACCTGAACGGCATCATGCCCTGGACGGATGGGGTTTCGCTGGTGGAGGTCGCGACCGGCGCGAAGGAACGCGGCGCGGTGCCGTGCGAATATGCGGCTGAAGGCACCGTTGCGCCGATGGTTTCCTTGCGTGACGGACAATGGAAGATCAATCTCTGCCATGTCGATCCACCGCAATTGTTCAATCTCGCTGACGACCCTGATGAACTGCACAATATGGCCGACAGCCCCGAGCATGGTGCGATACTCGAACAGCTGACGCAAAAGGCGCTGGGGCGCTGGGACCTTGATCTCTACGATGCGCGTGTTCGTGCCAGTCAGGCGCGCCGCCATGTGGTTTATCCGGCCTTGCGCAACGGGGCTTATTATCCATGGGATTACCAGCCGCTGCAAAAGGCATCAGAACGCTATATGCGAAACCACATGGACCTGAACGTGCTGGAGGATAAGCAGCGCTTCCCGCGCGGTTAAGTATTCAGGTCGAAGCCGGGCGTCTCGTCCGGCTTCTCCTGTCCTAGAGCATTTCCAGCAAAAGTGCGTAGCGCCTACGCGGGGAAATCAGTCCACTGGACTGATTTCTGATCCCGCTTCGATGCGTAGGATAATGCGTAAAAACAAATAGATAGAGCGGTTCCATGATTCCGTTTTAACCGGAACCGCTCTAGAACTTACAAATCGACCGGGCGGCCTGAGGCTTCTTCCTCAAGCGTAACGGCCACATCGGCATTGGCGGAGAGCCTGACCTTGTCGCTTTCGATATCGGCGACGAAGCCGAGCTCGATATAATGATGGTGGTCGCTGTGTTGTCCCGAATTATCGGTCTTTTTCAGCTTGATCCGGTTTCCCTCCAGTCGATCCACCGTCCCGACATGCACACCGTCTGCGCCGATCACTTCCATATTCTCATGAATTCTGTGCTGCATAGCGATTTCCTCTGGGTTGGCTTCAGATGAATTCAGCAAATTGCAATTTGAATTGCTGTTAATAAACTAGTGCAGCTTGGCCCTTTGACCATGGCAACGGATGGTGGAAAACGGCTGTCCAACAAAAAGAGTTCCCCACCGGAACGGAAACTGCCCGATAGTACTGCGCCTTGAAAAAACCACCGCTCTTGAGATTTAAATCGTGGTGCTCTTTCGGATAATCAATGGCGATTCGATTACAGACTGTTGGTCCGAATCAAGAAGCTGTCCCATTTCACTCTTCGTCAGTATCTCTATCGCTCGCTCGACCATTTTTTGGCCGTCATGGACGAGAGTGGTAAGATTATAAGCAGCCCAACCTGCTTCCGCGATATTATCGTAACCACCAACAATGATGTCATCGGGAATACGAACGCCAATTTCTTTACGCAATGCGTCCATGGCGCCAAGTGCTAACAGATCATTTGCGCAATAGATTGCATCTGGCAGTTTTGTTGCTGAGCCTACCATGTCTTTCAGCTGTCGGATTGCTGCGTAACCCGCTTCATAGCGATAGTCGCCTTCCAAAATGAACGGCGCTTCAAAACCTGCTTCATCGAGACGCTGACAAAAACCAAGCTGTCGATCAATGTTAGCCTGACTGTCGACTGGACCGGTTATATAGGCAAACCTGCGTGCGCCGCGCTCAATGAAATGCTCTGCCATGACGCGCGATGCGCCGACGCTGTCACAGCTGATTGAGTAAACCCAATCGCCAGAAAAGCGGGTGTTGAAAGAAATTACCGGTACACGCAATTGCGATAGCTGCTCAAGCGCCTCCGGGCTCAGAACTGCAAGTGCGCTGACGATTGCATCGACCCGGTATCCTGCAAGCATGGGGACTATGTCATCGAAAGTGTGTCCACTTTCCACATGCACCAGCAAAATGCGCCAGCCTTCCGCTTGAAGCATTTTGGAGAAGGTTTCGAGTACCGATGTGTAGAATGGATTATAAAGCCCGCCAATCACGACCGCGACCAGGCGCGAGCGATGGCTTAACATGATGCTTGGGATAAAGCTCGGGCGATAGCCAAGCTCTTCCGCAGCAGCCATGACTTTTTTGCGTGTTTCAGGAGAGACGCTGGCCCCTGGCTTATAGGTTCTCGAAACTGCGGATTGGGAAACGCCGGCCAATCTTGCCACATCTGTCGAGGATGCGTAGGGCTTATCACGTTTCATTCCATATCCTTTGTGGTTCATGTCCAGTTTTCTGAACAATCATATGATTTCGTTTTGCCATTATGCCCGAACGCTTTCAAGGATTTGAACTGGCTTTCGAGCCGCCGGATAAAAATTCCAAAAATTTTCTATTGACGATTCATCCTCTCTCTGCATAGCTATGCAATACTAGTGACTAGCTAGTCAATGCGTGTTTTGGGAGGAAAAACGCATGAACCTCATTCGTACGACACCATTTAGCAGACGTGCCCTCCTCAAGGGCGCCGCGGGACTTGGTGCTCTTTCAGCCTTCGGTGGATTGTCTTCGTTTCGTGCGCTCGCCGAGCAGAAGCCCACGCTGGTCAATGCTATTCGTTCGCTGTCAAATCCGTATCACGCAGCATGGAACAAGGGCGGCGAAGCCTTTGCAAAATCGCTTGGTCTCGAATATGTGACGCTTGTTACAGAAGGCGACAGCGAGAAGGGCATTGCTGATATTCGCGCAATCTTGGCGCGCACCGGCGGCAATGCGGTTATCAATGTCGATCCCAACGATGCCGCCGATGCGCGCCCTATCGTTGAAGCCTGCGCCGCAGCCAAGGCCCACGTGCTGACCCAATGGAACAAGCCTGCTGACCTGCATCCGTGGGATCACGATCCGTATTATGTTGCGCATGTGAGCTTCGACGGGCAGCGCTATGGTGCAGAAACCGCAGAAATCCTGATCAAGTCAATTGGTGGGAAGGGCGGGATTTTGGGCCTCGGCGGAACGCTGTCGAACACGGTTGCCATCGATCGTCGTCAAGGGCTGGAGAAGGCGCTGGCGGCACACCCTGATGTGCAGCTTCTTGATTTTCAGGTCGCTGATTGGCAGTCGAGCAAAGCGTTTGATGTTGTCAGCGCATGGCTGACCCGTTTTGGCGATGACATCAAGGGTATCTGGTGCGCCAATGACGATATGGGCATCGGTGCGCTGGAAGCGTTGCGTGCGGAAGGTCTTGCCGGACAGATACCAATCACAGGCGTTGATGGTATCGGAACAGCGGTCGAAGCCGTTAAAAACGGAGAGTTTGCGGCAACTGTATCGTCTGATCCATTCTGGCAAGGCGCAATGGGGCTCGCCATTCCTTTTAGCGCCCGCGCCGGTGTCTTTGATCCATCGAAAGAGCCGAAAGATCATCGCGAGTTTTACGGTACGGCTTTGGTCGTGACGAAAGACAACGTCGATGACTTTTACGAAAACAATATCAAAAACACACCGAACCTTGATTTCAAGGACCTTTGGGGACGTGCAAGCGGACAGATACGCGAGGGCTGATACGCCCCGCCGTCTGAAGTCTCCCGTCATATTCGGCGGGATATTGCCTGACAGGAAGAGCAGATGAGAATTGCGAGCCAGGGTTTCAGTCCGGCTGATGCTAAAGGCGTAGCCATATCAAAAAACGGCGTTCAAGGCCGATTGCCCGAGCTGATGCGCCGGCTCGCACCGCTTATCGTGTTGCTCGTGCTGTGCATCGGTTTAGGGCTGATCAGCCCGAACTTCTTCTCGGTCAACAATTTCGTCCGTATCGCATCAGCTTCGGCCATTCCGGTCGTGCTGACGCTTGGCGCGACATTCGTGATCCTGCTTGGAAGCATCGATCTTTCCGTTGAAGGCGTCATGGCGTTGGCAGGCGTGGTGCTGGCATCCATGGTTGCGGCTGATAGCTCATGGCTTGGCAGTGTGCTTGGCGTGATTGCGGCGACTGCTATCGGTGCTGCAATGGGAGCATTTTCCGGCCTGCTGCATGTTATCCTGCGCATACCATCTTTCATGGTGACGCTTGGCATGTGGTTCATCGGGCTTGGCATCGCCACTTTGATGGTCGGCGGCGGCACAATTGCTATTCGCGAAGCGGCAGTCCGCAGTTTCGCTCTTGAACGTTTTGCAGGTCTTCCTTTCACCGTCTGGATTGCACTGGCCGCTCTGTTCGTGGCCTGGGTCGTACAGAACCACACACGGCTTGGCCGCCATATTTATGCGCTTGGCGGCGGCGAGGATATCGCGGTGCTTTCCGGCGTATCCGTGCTGCGCACCAAGTTGCTCGTCTTTGCAATGGCAGGTGCGTTTTACGGACTTGGCGCAGTGCTTGCTGCAGCCCAGATTGGTCAGGGCAATGCCGATATCGGCACCGGGCGGCTGTTCACAACGATTACGGCGGTCGTTGTTGGCGGAACTTCGCTTTTGGGCGGACAGGGTGGTGTCCTGCAATCACTGATCGGTGTTCTCATCGTTTCTGTTCTTGCTAACGGCATGGTTCTGCTCGGAATCCCGCCCTATCTGCAACAGGCTTTTCTCGGTCTGATGATCATCGGAGCCGTTGCTTACGCTACGCGCCGCACACGCTTCAAGATTGTGAAATAGGCCATGCTGACGATCAATGGACTGACAAAATCATTTGGCAGCGTTCATGCTCTTAAGGGCGTGGATTTGGAAATTCGCCCGGGCGAAGTGGTTGGGCTTGTGGGCGAAAATGGCGCGGGTAAATCCACGCTCATGCGCATTCTCGCCGGCACACAGCGCCCAAGCACAGGCACGATCACCCGCAACGGAAGGCCTTTTGCCGTCAACTCGCCGCAACAGGCAAATGAGCAAGGCGTGGCAATGGT
>JAEXXS010000389.1 GCA_023451915.1 Pseudomonadota bacterium
CCTTGGGCACCAGACTGTCGAGCGTCACCATCTCGAGAGCCGTCTGTTCGGGAGCAGGTTTCTTCAACATGTCCCAATGAATCACAAACCCCTGAACAAGGCCAGGGGTTTGTCAGCAGTCTGACCCGCCTCAAGGGCGGGTTTCAAGATCGCGAAAAATTCCGGTCAGTCCATAAGCTTCTGCATCAGATAGACCCATTGCAAATTAGTTGAATCCGTATTCTCCCAAGACGTTTTCACTCCCACATGTCCGCCCTCATGGCTCTCGAAGAACAGATTGGGTATACCCAGGGCATCCATCCTTGCCGCCATTTTTCGGGCATGACCCGGATGAACACGATCATCGGCCTGCGATGTTATAAAGAACGGCTCGGGATAGTGCGTTCCGGATTTCAGATTGTGATAAGGCGAAATGGAGCGCAGAAACGCTCCTTCGACCGGGTCCGCCGGATCACCATATTCACTGATCCACGCTGCCCCTGCTGACAGTACGTTATAACGCACCATGTCGAGCAACGGCACCGATACGACGACAGCGTTCCAAAGCTCCGGTCGCTGGACCAATTGCACACCCGCCATAAGACCGCCATTCGAGCCGCCAGAAACACCGAGCCGTCGCGGTGAAGTGATCTTGCGTGCAATCAAATCTTCAGCCACGGCCTGAAGGTCGTCATAGACACGTTGTCTGTTGGTCTTCACCCCTGCACGATGCCATTTGGCGCCAAACTCGCCGCCACCACGAATATTGGGCAGAACATAAACGCCACCCCTTTCGAGCCATACCTTGCCGACGATTCCGAGGTACTCAGGCGTCGAGGAAACTTCGACCCCCCCATAGGCTGTGATCAGCGTGGGATTGGAGCCATCGAGAGGAATGCCTTTTTTGGACACCATGAAATAGGGAATCTTTGTTCCGTCTTTCGATGAGACCCAGTTTTGGGTCACCTGCATATCGCTGGCATCGAAATCGGCATGCCCCGTCTGCAGAAGCTTTACGTCCATCGAAGCCGCATCCGCCCAATAAAGCGTTGGCGGCTCGAGGAAACCTTCAACCGTCAGGAATAATTCGTCGGACTCACTATCCGCACTTCTTAAAGCGACCGATGCATTCTTCGGTAGCTGGAATTGTTGCGAATGCCACACACCTTTTTCGAATCGAAGAGAATAGAGTTGCCCCGCAACATCCGAGAGAACTTCAATGAGCAGGCGATTTTCGGTGCTCGACACGTTACCGATTGCCTGATGTCTCGACGGCACGAATACTTTCACCGGCTCTATTTTTTCCGGATGATCGATATTCCCTGCCAGATCGAACGATATAATGCTGTCAGCCGCAAAAGTCGTGCCACTGGCGCTCTTCCAGTCTTCCTTCAACCGATAAATAAGCTGTTCTTTGAAAAAATCGAGGTATTTTGAGCTTGTCGGCAGGGGAAACACCACCTTTTTGCCTTTATAAACAAACTCAGTCAGCGTTTCCTCTGAGCTCAATTCGCGGGTATTCATTTGCATATAAGGGACATCGGTCTCACTCGAAAGCATCGCGACATAAGCGGAAATATCCGTCTTCTCGCCGCGGAAAATTTCCCGCGCTTCCGCTAGTGACTGCCCGCGCTTCAAAACCTTTGTTATGTAAGCGTCGCCGGATTGGGTCACATCACCCGGATCCCATTCACGGGATACATAGATCGTGTTCAGGTCATCCCCCCAACTGACCATCTGCTTGGCTTCCGGCAGTGTGAAACCGGACGGTGGAAATTTACCGGTCGCCCTGTCGAACTCGCGAACCGTCACTGCATCCTTGCCGCCGTCCGAAAGGGACAGTAAACACCTGTCCTCATGCGAGTGGTGGCACGTTGCCCCAGCAAAGGTCCAGTTACGCCCTTCCCTGGCGGCCAAAGCATCGATATCGAGTATGGTGCGCCAGGTATATTTTCCTTTGAAATAATCGTCTCGATTGGTCGCCCGCCATAGTCCGCGCGGATTAACGTCATCCGTCCAGAAATTGCGTAGCTCCCCCATCTTTTCGAAATCGGGATAAGCGATGCGTGTCGCAACCGCAGCGGACGCCTTCGACAATGCCGCGAATTCCGCATAGCGCGGATCCGTCCTGAGCCTTTGAAGCGTCACTTCGTTCTTCGCTGCAACCCATTTCAATGCCTCGGGCCCGTCTATGTCTTCCAGATAGCTGTTTTCGTCGTTCGCCTGAACACCATCAAAAGGCAAAGACGACACTCCGCTCCAATCAATTGCAGATAAAATAATTCCTGAGGAAATTAAAGCTATTTTTAGCAAAATATCACCATAATATAAAGCAAATATAAATTATATCTACATCATCATGAACGTGGCAATATAATGTCGAAAATAACTTATATTTGATGTATTCATTTAATGACTGGTAAATTCCCTTTCCTGTGGAACATCGCTATGCCTTGATTGCGCCAGAGTAGCATCCGACTATGTTCACCTTGATAGTGCAGAATTGGGAAGCATATGGCGGACGACAGCAAGCGCATTGCCGGGATTATCGCGGCGGAAATCAACGCAAAGCCGGAGCAGGCGCTGGCCGCCATCGGTCTGCTGGATGAAGGCGCAACCGTGCCCTTCGTCGCGCGCTATCGCAAGGAAGTCACCGGCGGTCTCGACGATACGCAGTTGCGTCAGTTGTCCGAACGCCTTGCCTATCTGCGTGAACTGGAAGCGCGCCGCACATCCATTCTGGAATCGATACGCAGCCAGGAAAAGCTGACGCCCGAACTGGAATTGAAGATCGCCAATGTCCAGACCAAGGCCGAGCTGGAAGATCTCTATCTGCCCTACAAGCCGAAGCGCCGCACCCGCGCGGAAATCGCCCGCGAGCGGGGGCTTGGACCTCTGGCCGAAGCGATCCTCACCGACCGCAGCCTCGTGCCCGCCGAAATCGCCGCATCCTATGTCACCGGCGACGTTGCCGATGTGAAAGCAGCCCTCGATGGCGCGCGCGATATTATCGCCGAAGGCTTTGCGGAAAATGCTGAACTGATCGGCAATCTGCGTAACTATCTGAAGGACCGTGCCATTTTGCGCTCGCGCGTCGTTGACGGTAAGCAGGAGGCAGGCGCAAAATTCTCGGATTATTTCGATCATTCCGAACGCTGGGCCACCGTCGCCGGTCACCGTGCGCTCGCCATGCTGCGTGGACGCAATGAGGATTTTCTGTCGCTCGACATCGAAATCGACGCCGACGACACTTCACCTGTGAAGCCGGTCGAGCGCAAGATCGCCGCCGCCTATGCGATTGGCGGCACATTGCCGGGCGACCGCTGGCTGATGGAAGTGGCAGGCTGGGCATGGCGCGTGAAGCTCTCGCTGTCACTTTCGCTCGACCTGATGCGCGACCTGCGCGAGCGCGCAGAGGAAGAGGCGATCCATGTTTTCGCCCGCAATCTGAAAGACCTGTTGCTGGCCGCACCCGCCGGTTCCCGCGCCACGATGGGCCTCGATCCGGGCATCCGCACCGGCGTCAAGGTGGCCGTGGTCGATGGCACGGGCAAGCTGCTCGATACCACCACGGTCTATCCGTTCCCGCCGAAAAACGATGTGCGCGGCACGCAGGCGGAACTGGCCAGCCTTGTCCGCAAGCACAGAATAGAACTCATCGCGATTGGCAACGGCACCGGCAGCCGCGAGACGGAACGCCTCGTCGTAGACATGCTGTCGGATATGCCAGCGCCGAAACCGCTGAAGGTCATCGTTTCGGAAGCTGGCGCATCGGTCTATTCGGCATCGGAAGCCGCCGCCGCAGAATTCCCGCAGCTAGATGTGTCGTTGCGCGGCGCGGTCTCCATCGCACGCCGCCTGCAGGACCCGCTGGCCGAACTCGTCAAGATCGATCCGAAATCCATCGGCGTCGGCCAGTACCAGCATGATGTCGATCAGATACGCCTCGCCCGTGCGCTCGACGCCGTTGTCGAAGACGCAGTGAATGCGGTCGGCGTCGATCTCAACACGGCGTCCGCGTCGCTGCTTGCGCGCGTATCGGGCCTTGGCACATCGATTGCGGAAGCCATTGTGGCGCATCGCGATGCTGCAGGCGCGTTCAAAAACCGCAAGGAACTGCTCAAAGTCGCCCGCCTCGGCAACCGTACTTTCGAGCAATGCGCGGGCTTCCTGCGCATTCCGAACGGCGCCGAACCGCTCGACGCTTCATCGGTTCACCCGGAAGCCTATGGCGTGGCGAAAAAGATCGTTGCCGCTTGCGGTCGCGATGTGCGGTCGCTGATGGGCGACAGCGCAGCGCTCAAAGCGCTTGACCCGCGCGTCTTTGTCGATGAGCGTTTCGGCCTGCCGACCGTGCGCGACATCATCGCCGAGCTGGACAAGCCGGGCCGCGATCCGCGTCCGGAATTCAAGACCGCAACCTTTGCCGATGGCATCGATGATATCAAGGACCTGAAACCCGGCATGATGCTGGAAGGCACCGTGACCAATGTGGCCGCCTTTGGGGCTTTCGTGGATATCGGCGTGCATCAGGATGGTCTGGTGCATGTCTCGCAGCTCGCGGACCGCTTCATCAAGGACCCGCATGAAGTGGTGAAAGCAGGCGACGTGGTGAAGGTGCGCGTGGTGGAAGTGGACGTGCCGCGCAAGCGCATCGGCCTGACGATGCGAAAGGACGGCGGCGAAGCCC
>JAEXXS010000086.1 GCA_023451915.1 Pseudomonadota bacterium
GTAATAATGCCTGTAAACATTATGTTTTCCTTACATATTCCGTATAGACATCGTCGCCGTAACGCGCCTGTCTTAGAATTTTGAATTCTTCTGCGATATGGGTTTCAAGATCGGGCACGGCAACCCCGTCGGCAATACCAATTTCTATGGACGAGCAGAAGGTAACCAGGCGATCAACCAGCTTTTCATCCAGAAAGCTCTTTGCCACGCCCGCGCCGCCTTCCACGAGAACAGAGCCAATGCCCTGTGCGGCAAGATCATCCATCAGTTCCGGCAAGGCGATCCGGCAGTCATCTGTCTCGGTTGCCAGAATGCGGCACCCCGCCGCCTTCAGTTCATAACGCCGCTCAGGCGATGCTTCTTCACTGCAAGCGATCCAGAGCGGCTGCGCATCAGCCGACTGAACCAGCCTGGATGACAGGGGCAACCGCAGCCCCCCGTCCAGCACAACCCGTATGGGTGAGCGTTGCTCCAGCCCCGGCAAACGACAGTTCAAAACCGGATCGTCAGCGAGCGCTGTTTCGATACCAATCAGGATAACATCGGTTTGCGACCGCAGGATGTGCGACTGTGCGCGCGACACCGGACCGGTGATCGGCACCTGCCCTTCGCCCATTTTTCCGATCATGCCATCGGCGGAAAGTGCAAGTTTCAGAATCACTTCCGGGCGTTTTCTGGAAGATCGATTCAGGTAGCCTGCGAGATCATTGGCTGCCTTTTCGGCGAGGACGCCCGGCACCACTTCAATGCCCGCTTCGCGCAGGATGGCAAAGCCCTTGCCGCTGACCCTATCATCCGGATCGGTGGCCGCGACGACAACGCGGCCCACACCGGCGCGCACCAGCGCTTCGGCGCAAGGCGGCGTGCGGCCATGATGGGCGCAGGGCTCCAGCGTCACATAGGCCGTTGCGCTCCGTGCGGCCTCGCCCGCATCGGCAAGCGCCTGCGGCTCGGCATGCGGTCTGCCGCCCAATGCCGTAACACCACGTCCGATAATGACACCGTCCTTGACGATCAGCGTACCGACAGACGGATTTGTTCCCGTCAGTCCCTTGTGACGGCGGGCATAACGGATTGTCGCTTCCATGAAGCGGATATCATCCGAGGTCACCTGCGAATGCGGTAGTTCCAGTGCAGTCATGCCTATCTATCCAGATCGTCCTCGGAATCGGGGGCTGCCAGCTCATCGATCACATTATGGAAATCGACGGCCTTGCTGAAATTGCGGTAGACTGATGCAAATCGGATATAGGCAATATCGTCCACGCCCTTGAGGGCATCCATTGCCAGACGACCGATCTCGTCGGACGTCACTTCCGCCTCACCCGAACTTTCGAGCTGGCGCACAATGCCCGAAATCGCGCGCTCGATACGCTCGCTGTCCACATCGCGCTTGCGCAGCGCCACTTCAATGGAGCGGGTCAACTTGTCCCGGTCGAAAGGCACACGGCGTCCGCTCTTCTTCACCACCATCAGGTCGCGAAGCTGAACACGCTCGAATGTCGTGAAGCGCCCGCCGCAGACCGAACAGACACGACGCCTGCGAATGACCGCACCATCCTCCGCAGGACGGGAATCCTTCACTTGCGTATCTTCAGATTGGCAATAGGGACAACGCATGGAACTCTTTCACTTAACTCTTCGAAGACTGATTCCTACAGATCATAGCTGATCTGCGCCAATCAACATACCGGATGCGACAAAGCCCCGCTCAACAAGGTTGAACGGGGCTTTCGGTACATTTCATTCAGAGAGCAATTATCCCTGATAGCCATACATCGGGAAACGGTCGGTCAGCGCGACGACCTTTTCCTTCACAGCCTGTTCGACAGCGGCATTGCCTTCATCGGAATTGGCGACCTTCAGACCGTCGAGAACTTCGGCGATCAGCGAGCCGATTTCCTTGAATTCGGTTACGCCGAAGCCGCGCGTGGTGCCGGCTGGCGTGCCGAGACGAACACCGGAGGTGACGAACGGCTTTTCAGGGTCGAACGGAATGCAGTTCTTGTTGCAGGTGATGTTGGCGCGGCCAAGAGCAGCTTCCGCACGCTTGCCCGTCGCGTTCTTCGGACGAAGATCAACCAGCATCAGATGGTTGTCAGTGCCGCCGGAAACGATATCGAGGCCATGCGACTTCAGCTCTTCCGAAAGGGCGCGCGCATTATCAACGACGTTCTTGGCATAAAGCTTGAATTCAGGCTTCAGCGCTTCACCGAAGGCAACCGCCTTGGCGGCGATGACGTGCATCAGCGGGCCGCCCTGAAGACCGGGGAACACAGCCGAATTGAACTTCTTCGCCAGATCGGCATCGTTGGTCAGGATCATGCCGCCGCGCGGGCCACGCAGAGACTTGTGCGTCGTCGTGGTGCAGACATGTGCATGCGGGATCGGCGAAGGATGCTGGCCACCGGCAACCAGACCGGCAATATGCGCCATATCGACCATCAGATAAGCGCCCACTTCATCGGCGATCTCGCGGAAACGCTTCCAGTCCCAGACGCGCGAATAAGCGGTGCCGCCAGCGAGAATAAGCTTCGGCTTGTTTTCGCGTGCGAGACGAGCCACTTCGTCCATATCCAGCAGATGGTCGTCCTGACGGACGCCATAGGACACAACGTTGAACCACTTGCCCGACATATTGACCGGCGAACCGTGCGTCAGGTGGCCGCCCGAGTTGAGATCGAGACCCATGAAGGTGTCGCCCGGCTGCAGCAGAGCCAGGAACACGGCCTGGTTCATCTGGCTGCCGGAATTCGGCTGCACATTGGCGAATTCGCAGCCGAAGAGCTTCTTGGCGCGTTCAATCGCCAGTTCTTCCACCACGTCCACATACTGGCAGCCGCCATAATAGCGCTTGCCCGGATAGCCTTCGGCATATTTGTTGGTGAGGATGGAGCCCTGTGCTTCAAGAACAGCGCGCGAGACGATGTTTTCCGAAGCGATCAGCTCGATTTCATGGCGCTGACGACCGAGTTCGTTGCGAATTGCACCGAAAATTTCGGAATCGATGTCCTCGAGGCTTGCATTGAAGAAAGCGTCGGAAAACGCATTCTTGGCGGCGGCGT
>JAEXXS010000447.1 GCA_023451915.1 Pseudomonadota bacterium
TGAGCCGCGTCCAGCGCAGCGGGGCAAAGCCGGATGATAAGGCCGATGTGCCTTATCCCTTCCGCAACGCCGCTGAAATGCTGGTTATGGCCCATGAGAGCGGGCTGTCGATTGCTGAAATGAAGCGCGCCAATGAAGAAATCCACATGTCGCGTGCGGAACTCGATGCGGGCCTGGATCGGGTCTGGGGCGCTATGCGCGGCTGTATTGAGCGTGGCCTGAGCCGTGAAGGTATTATGCCGGGTGGGCTCGGCGTTCGTCGTCGTGCGCGGCACATTCACGATAAGCTGCAGGATGATTGGCGCAACAATCGCAGCAATCCGTTGCTCGCCAATGACTGGCTGTCGGTCTATGCCATGGCCGTCAACGAGGAAAACGCCTCTGGCGGCAGAGTGGTGACAGCGCCGACCAATGGCGCTGCGGGCGTCGTGCCTGCGGTGCTGCGCTACTATCTGCATTTCCACGATGATGCGGACCAGAAGGGCATTCGCGATTTTCTGCTGACGTCGGCAGCCATCGGTGGCGTCATCAAGCACAATGCGTCGATTTCGGGTGCTGAAGTTGGCTGTCAGGGCGAGGTGGGTTCCGCTTCGGCGATGGCAGCGGCAGGACTTGCCGCAGTTCTCGGCGGTTCGCCTGAGCAGATCGAAAATGCCGCTGAAATTGCGTTGGAGCATCATTTGGGCATGACGTGCGATCCGGTCGCTGGGCTGGTACAGGTGCCGTGCATCGAGCGCAATGCGCTGGGTGCCGTAAAGGCAGTGACGGCTGCGTCGCTGGCCGTGAAAGGCGATGGCAAGCATTTTGTGCCGCTCGATGCCTGTATCGAAACCATGCGCCAGACCGGCCACGATATGAGCGAGCGCTATAAGGAAACCAGTCAGGGCGGGCTGGCCGTCAATGTGGTGGCCTGTTGATCGCTCAACTTTAGGAGAATACGATTCTTCACGCTTGAAGCGGTCGCGTCCCTTAGCTAAACCGCTTCCATGGCTCTCAATCTCGTCAAGCTTTGTGTCGGTTGCGATAGTATCGAAGATCTCGCAGCCTGGATCGATTTCCGTCTCGCTGAACAGCGGGGCGCGGGGCTTGTGCCCGAACAAACCCACACGACTCGGATGGTGCCGAAGCGCATTGATGAGTTGCTCGAAGGCGGTTCGCTTTATTGGGTCATCAAGGGCAATATTCAATGCCGCCAGCGATTGCTGGATGTCCGGCCTTTCACGGACGAAGCGGGCATCAGCCGCTGCCATTTCGTGCTGGAACCGAAGATCGTTCCGACGGAATGGCAACCGCGTCGCGCATTTCAGGGCTGGCGTTATCTGAGCGACAACGAAGTGCCGCGTGATGAAGCGGCTGGAAAATCTGGCCGGGCAGCACTTCCTGCCGAGTTGCGTCAGGAACTGGCGGCACTCGGGCTGCTCTAACACTACAGTTGCAAATTCGTTAGGCCGTGGCGAAACGAGTGATTTTCGAGCACCGGAGCGGAGCGTACTTAAAGGTACGTGAGCACCGGAGCACAGGAAATTGCTCGTTGCAGACCGGCATCACGAAGAATGCAACTGTAGTGCTAAGCAATTTACCCGGAATCAAAAAGACCCGCCGAAAATCGGCCGGCCTTTGTTTTATTCGGCTTATGCCCGGTCAGTTTTCAATCGTCACGCGAACGGTGATCGTGTTGGAATTGACTGGCAGTGTCATACGCATCCGCGCACGCGGCTGGGCGATGCGCTTGTTACGGGCGGCATGGCTGACCAGCAAACCAACGAGATCGCGGGTTTGAAACCCGGTGCCGCGGCGAACATCAGCGATCCGCAACGCAGCCTGTTTCAATGTCTGTACCGAGAACAGACCGCCCAGCGAAGGCGCACGGTTTTCTTCATGAGACCAAATGGTGGTCTTCAGCGGCGGTACGAATGTGTCTTTCATATT
Organism: Pseudomonadota bacterium; assembly: GCA_023451915.1. The sequence continues at coordinate 1,930 of JAEXXS010000447.1, forward strand.
GGACATCTCGAAACCCTCTACGCTCTACAAAATTCGGGTTTGAAGCTGTTGCGAGGAGAAAAATCCCCTCGCGATTGATCAGTTGGCGACAGCATAGCAGCCGAAGCTTTTCTTCTTCAGAGATGCGCAAGCATCCCATGCGGCCTGCTTCGAGTTGAAGCCGACGAAACGGGCACGGTAATAGGTGGCGTTACCCTTGCTGAAGGTTTCCGTGTAGGGCGATGCACTGCGCAGCGCGCCGCCGACCGACGAGGATGCCTTGGCAAGCATGTCGCGGGCCTGGCCTTCGCTCGGCAGCGAACCGATCTGGATGGCCCAGCCGCCGGCAGATGGTGCGGAAGCGGTCGTAACCGGATCCACATCCTGCTGCGACTGCGCTTGTGCCTGAGCCTGCAGCGTAGCGGATGGGATTTTAGCCTTTGGCGTCGGGCGAATGGCTGCCTGGGCGGCAAGCGCTGCCGGACGGGCGGTCGGAGCGGCGAGTGCCAGCACCTGCGGCTGGTCCGCATCGCCTTCACCGGATTCGCTGTTGATCGTGTCGTTGACCGTTTCTACGCGGGCAACTGGCACAGGCGCCTGTCTGGCTTTCGGCAGATCGACGGCGGCCACGGTTTGCGGTACGTCATTCGTCGCGGCAATGAGGGCGTCGGTGCTGCGACCGCGCGTTGCCTTTGGCAGATACTGACGGATCAGTTGCGCCATATGGGCATCGCGGCTTGCGCCGGTATTGCCGCCCATCACGACGGCCACGATGCGACGGCCATCGAGATTGACCGACGAAACAAGGTTGTAGCCGGAAGCATTGGTGTAGCCGGTCTTGATGCCGTCCACGCCTTCAATGCGACCGAGCAGGCGGTTGTGACCATTGATGGTCTGACCGCGATAAACGAAGCTGCGGCGCGAGAAATAGGCGAATTCACGCGGGAAATGCTGACGCAGCGCAATGCCGAGGATCGCCATGTCGCGCGCTGTGGAATGCTGCGCCATGTTCGGAAGGCCCGATGCGTTGCGGAATGTGGTGTTGCGCATGCCGAGACGACGCGCCTTGGCGGTCATCATCTGGGCGAAACGCTCTTCCGAGCCGCCAATATATTCGCCGACAGCGGTTGCCGCATCATTGGCGGATTTGGTGACCATGGCGAGCGCCGCATCTTCGGCGCGGATGGTCTGGCCGGGACGGAAACCGATCTTCGTAGGTGGGCGCGCACGGGCGTAAGCCGACACAGGAATCGGCGTATCCCGGTTGATGCGCCCGGCCTGCATGGCTTCAAACAGCATATAGAGCGTCATCATCTTGGTCAGCGAAGCGGGGTAACGCTGCGCATCGGCATTCGCGGCAAAGAGCGTCTTGCCCGTATTGGCGTCGACGACGATTGCTGCATATCTGTCGCTTGCGGCGATAGCCGGTATCGTGGTGGATGCTGTCGAACAGCCCGTCACGGTCGCGAGAAGAATCGTAGCCTGCGCCGCTTTTTTCAGGGCATATGCGACTTTACTGA
>JAEXXS010000031.1 GCA_023451915.1 Pseudomonadota bacterium
GGGGTCAGCGTTTCGTCGCTCGCCATCGAAGACAGGTTAAGGCGGACATCCTTGGCGAAATCCGGGATTTTTGACTTCAGGTCGTCAATCGACATGGAACCCTCTTATTGCTTATTGCTGGATAAAAGAAAGGCGGGCCTGAACCCGCCTTTTGATTGGTCTTGCGCGACAGATCAGGCTGCCTTCAGCGTCTCGCCACCGACTTCGCGGTTGCAAGGGCACAGCTCGTCGGTCTGCAGAGCGTCGAGAACCCGCAGCGTGTCCTTCGGAGCGCGGCCAACATTCAGGTTGGTTGCGTAAACGTGCTGGATCGTGTTGTCCGGGTCGACCACGAAAGTATAGCGGTAGGCAACGCCATCCGGCGAACGAACGCCGAGACCGTCAACCAGCGAACCGTTGGTGTCGGCAAACGACCAGATCGGCAGCTTGTCGAGATCCTTGTGGTCGCGACGCCATGCGAGCTTCACGAATTCATTGTCGGTGGAACCGCCGAGAACCACAGCGTCGCGGTCTTCGAAATCCGAAGCCAGACGGGCGAATTCCGCGATTTCGGTCGGGCAGACGAAGGTGAAATCCTTCGGGTAGAAGAAGATAACCTTCCACTTGCCTTCGAAGCTCGTTTCCGTCAGCTCTTCGAATGCCGAAACACCGTTTTCTTCATGATGGTTGAAACCGGGCTTTACGCCGGTGACCTTGAAAGAGGGGAGCTTATCGCCAATACCGAGCATCTTAAAACCTGCCTGTAAATTCTATAGTTATTCAGAAAATTCAGACTTTTCAGAACTTTCTGCTTGCGAGTCATCTATAGTCGGCTTGCTCCTATCGGTCAAAGCGATTAAAGCGATTGTTCATATCGATTATAACGATAAGCCCTTCTTTTCATGCTCAATATCAGCGTCCGCCAGCTCCACTATTTTCTCTCGCTCGTACAGGCGGGCTCTTTTTCGCGCGCTGCGGATGCCGTCGGCGTTACCCAGTCGACATTGAGCGCGGCAATTCAGGCGCTGGAAGCGGAACTGGGCGTCACCTTGATCGACCGCACGGGCCGTCGCATGCAACTCTTGCCCGCTGGCGAGGATTTTCTGGCCCGCGCCCGCGATATTGTTGCCCGCATCGAAGAATTGCCCGCACATGCCCGTCAGGCTGAGCGTCCGCTGACCACCCGTTTGCGGCTGGGTGTCATTCCTTCTGTCGCGCCGTTTTTCCTGCCGAAAGTCCTGCCCGCGACGGCCAAGGCGTTTCCAGAGTTGCAGCTGACGGTGCGTGAAGGGCTGACCCGCAGCCTGCTGGAAAGCCTGCGCTCCGGCACGCTGGATGTTGCGCTTGTGGCCCACCCCTATGATCTCGACGAGTTCGAAATGGCGGAAATCGGGCGAGACCCGTTCTTTCTGGCCGTGCGCCGCGATCATGCGCTCGCCAATCGCGATCGCGTCGATGCCGACGATCTGCTGGACGAGCCTTTTCTGCTTTTGGAAAGCGGCCATTGCCTGCGTGAACATGTGATGGCGGCCATCGGCTCGAAGCCCGCACAGACCAGCGGCGACGTGCATGCGACCAGCATCATGACGCTGGTTCAGCTTGTGCAGTTCGGCATGGGCGTCACGCTTTTGCCAGAGCTGGCAGTCAAGGCCAATGTGACGCGCGGCACCGATCTGAGCATCGTCCCCTATGAGGGCAAGAACAATTACCGCTCGCTGGTTTTGGCGTGGCGGGCCAATGCGGCGCGGCGCAACGAATTCCAGCTCTTCGCCAGCCATCTGCGCGACAACTGCCTGGGCGACGAAGCCTGACTGAACTACAGAATACCCCAGGCGCGGAAACGGCCTCGCCCGGTCATTTCCCGCAGATTGAGTTCACCGATCAGCTTCAACGCGCCCTGCTGCGTGACCTGTAATTCCTTCTCGATCATCTGGCTTGAAACCAGCGGATTGCTCAGGATCATCTCCATCAATTGCGGCAAACGCGATGAAGAGCGGCGGCCCTTCAGCTTGCGCTGCATCTGTTCGCGCGCCAGCATCAGCCGGTCATGCTCCTTCATGCCCAATTCTGCAGCCTCTTCGATGGCCGCCAGAAAAACCTTGAGCCGCATCAGCCTGTTTGGGGAACGGCGCTCGTTGGGCTTTTTCGTCTGCAAACCGACGCTGATCGCGGGAAGATGATTGGCAGCAATGCCCGACTGGTGCAGGAAAGAAGCCGTCAACAGACGGCCAATCCAGGATGAACGCTGCACCACCTGCATCGAAAACCAGGCGTCATGCATGATCGCGGCGCGCAAGAGTGGCGGCAGATGCCGGGTTGAATCGAAGATATTGCGCCATTCCTGCAGACGCTCGGCCTCGTCCCAATCGTCCTCATAGATCAGCGTATCACGCGGCAAAGGTTTCGGCTTGCGGGCTTCGCTGGTCACGCCCTTCAACAGGGCATCCGTGCGTGCCAGAAGCGCGTCGATATCGTCGAGCAGCGGATCGCTGTCGTCATCGTCGGACAGGGCCGATGGCTCCGGCTCCGGTGTTTCAGCGGCATCAGGGTTAAGCCCAAGGAGCTGCCGCATGCCAGCGGGGCTCAGCGCCCAGCCCGCAGCACGGCCCGCTATCTGGCGGCGCATGCGCAGCACCGCATGGGCGACGGTGAGGGCATGGCTCGGCGTGCGGCTGTCCATCAGCGCATCATGGAGCACGAGGTCTTCCAGATGCACCAGTTCGCCTTCCAGCCACATGGATGAAACGGCGTCCTGCATATGCATGCGCCGTATCAACCCGTCACAGATGGGCGAACGCGCCAGCCGCTCGTCCAGCCGTGTCAGCGCGGCAGTCGCGCTGGTCACGGCAAGGAAAAGCGCCTCAAGCGGCAGGTCATCGATTTTGTAAGCCATACCCGCATATCGCAGCCTCGCGGCGGAAAAGGCAAACGGAAATCAGCGCTTAAGCCAGAACGTCCGCAACTTTCACACGGCGTCCGTCTTTGACCGAGCGCAAAGCCGCCTCAGCCAGCGCAAGGGCTCGCAGGCCATCCTCTGCGGAAGGCGACGGCGCTTTGCCGCTATCCAGCGCATCGATGAAAGAGGCAATTTCCGCCGCATAGGCCTGCGTATAGCGCGTCATGAAGAAATCATGCAGCGGCGGGCGGGTGTAACCATCCTTCGAAGCGATTTCTATCGATACCGGACGTTGGTTTTCCGCCGAAACCGCACCCAGCGAACCATGCACTTCGATGCGCTGATCGTAGCCATAGGAGGCACGGCGCGAATTGGAAATAACACACTGACGGCCAGACGCCGTGGTGAGGATGACGCTGGCGCTATCAAAATCGCCAAGCTCGCCAATCTTCGGGTCCACCAGCACCGAGGCCGAGGCGGAAACGCTGTCGATTTCCTCGCCGAGAAGAAACCGCGCCATGTCGAAATCATGGATTGTCATGTCGCGGAAAATTCCGCCGGAAACCTTGATATATTCGGCGGGCGGCGCGCCGGGGTCACGGCTGGTGATCGTCACCATTTCGACCGTGCCGATCTGGCCATCGTCAATCGCCTTGCGCACAGCTACAAAATGCGGATCAAAACGGCGGTTGAAGCCGAGCATCACCTTCGCGCCGGTCTCCTTGATGACGTTCAGGCATGCGCGCACCCGCGCAATGTCGAGATCAATCGGCTTTTCGCAGAACACCGCCTTGCCTGCCCGCGCAAAACGTTCGATCAGGTCGGCATGGGTGTTGGTCGGGGTGCAGATCAGCACCGCATCCACATCGCCGGACTTTTCAATCTCTTCGATTTTGCGAACCTCCGCACCGGCAGCGTCGGCAATGGCATGCGCCGCCGCTTCATTGGCGTCGGCGACCGCGACCAGTCTGGCGCGCCTGTCCGACGCTATTGCGCCCGCATGAACCTTGCCGATGCGACCTGCGCCAAGCAGTGCCAGACGTGTCACCATTGCCTTATCCCTCCCAGGAACAGCCGTTGAACGGCTACAAAAATGCTTGATATTCCCACCGATGCGTTTACCGCTAAATTGCCCCATAGAATGGGATTACGCGGAAGACATATTGGAATATTTATTCTATTTTGCTAGAATGCAGCATAAAGATTGTCAAGACAGCGTTTTTTGGAAAGTCCGCAATGGATACAGTTACCGCTTCATCCCGAGCCCCATCGACCGTCAAGGAATTTGAAGCGCGCCTGCTGGAAGTTTCCGATCGCCTGCCGAAGCGCCTGAAACAATGCGCTGATTATGTCGCGGCCAATCAGGATCGCATCGCGGTTTCGACAGTTGCTGAAATGGCCGACGGCGCGGGCGTGCAAAGTTCGGCCTTCATGCGGTTTTGCCAGCTGCTGGGCTTTTCCGGCTTTTCGGAAATGCAGAAACTGTTCCGCGAATCCTATGCCGGTGGCTGGCCGGATTATTCGACCCGTCTTGAACATCTGCGTGAGACTGCTGCCAACAGTGCGCCTGCCCT
>JAEXXS010000143.1 GCA_023451915.1 Pseudomonadota bacterium
GGTTCATGCGCCAGACCGAAAGCGGTGAGGTCTGCGAGCGTGCCTGACCCAAGGTCGTTGACCAGCGGCACGCCACGTGCCTTGGCAATTGCAGCAAGTTCTGTCGCCGACACTTCCCGCGTAAACCCTTCGATGCGGTAATTGGAGGTGTGAACTTTCAGCACCAGCCCGGTATCCGGCCCGATAGCGCCTTCATAGTCGCGGGGATGGGTGCGGTTGGTGGTGCCAACTTCGACAAGCCGCGTGCCCGCGCGGGTCATGATATCCGGCATGCGGAATGCGCCGCCGATTTCAATCAGCTCGCCGCGCGAAACCACTGATTCCTTGCCTGCGGCAAGGCTGTTCAACACCAGCAGCACGGCAGCGGCATTGTTGTTGACCACGGTTGCGTCTTCAGCGCCCGTCAGTTCGCAGACGAGTGCGCGCAAATGATCGTCGCGTTCGCCGCGCCCGCCTGTTGAAAGATCAAACTCCAGCGATACGGCTTCCCGCATGGCTGCCGTCGCGGCCTCGATGGCCGCCTCGGCCAATATGGCGCGTCCGAGGTTGGTGTGCAGAACCGTTCCCGTCAGATTGAACAGCGGGCGAAGGCTCGATTGTCCGGAGGCTTCAAGCAGAGCGAGGGCTCTGCTGGTGATCTCGGCATTATTTGAAGGAACCGCGCCGGATTTCACGGCTTCGCGCACTTCCGTCAGGATGGTGCGGATGGCTTCGGTCAGAGCCGGGCGGCCGAAACGTTCGAGCGCGTAACCAAGTTGGGGCATTTGCAGGAGCGTATCGACGGAGGGCAACTGCCGCAGGTGAGACCGGGTCTGATCCATGGCCCCTCACAATCCCGCGAGCAGGGCGGCAAAGCCGCCGCGCCGATAGGGCGTTTCGCGCATCAGCATATCGAGGCCGAGGCTTGCCACATCGTCGGTCACGGGGTCTGCATCGGTGGATTTCTGCTGGTGGATGATCTTGGTCCAGCTTCCGCATTCGTCGCAGGTTTCCGCCTTGATGACGCCGCCGCCCTCTTCGACTTCCTTGTACCCGATGCCCTTGGTGGAACCGCAGCAGGTGCACTTGATGCGGACATAGTGCCAGAGCGTATTGCAGACGGAGCAGGAACAAAAGCGTGCGCCATGCGCACCTTTCCAGCCGACCACAATCGAACTCGACGGTATGCTACCGCAAGCGGGGCAGACCCCGTCTGCAACGGGCTGTATGGCTTTCGGATCAAGCGCGGATGCCAACCGCGTGAAATGCAGCTGAAGCCCTGCCCAGATATAGATATGTTCGGCAATCGCATCCGGCGGGAGTATGCCGGTGAAGACCGCATCGACCATGCGGCGGCGCTCTGCCGGGCTGGCTGCGGCCACACGCGCCAGGGCATCGGCGGCGTCCTGCGGTTTGGCGATATCGCGAGCGCGATCAAACAGCTTGTCGAAGATTGAATTCAGGGGGCCGTCCGATGCGCCCGCATCGCGGTCAATGGAGGGCATTTCCGGTTTGTGTTTGGTCTGCGACGGTGAGACGGGACCAAGCTCTTTCTGAACGGCTGCTTGTGCATCGCTCAGATCAGCGACAAATTCGAGATAGGGTTTGAGTGGGCTCACTGACCCTAACAGCCGCAGGCGCGCGGCTCTTCGGGAAAACAGGTCGTCGGGGTCGGGCAATCGCACAAAGGGTGGAGACGATACCTCGCCAATCGCCGTTGGGTCCGGCGCCAGATCTGTCTTGCCTGCCATTCTACTCCCTCACGAACCCGCCGGGCCACGTGGACCACTACAATCGTATCTATTCTCGGTCGCTCGCCAGATTTTTCAACCCGGCGATGCGTAAAATCATGCCGCCGGTTTGCCGCTTGTGGGCTTCGCCTTGCGCTTGGCGTTTAGCTCGCGCAGCCATTTGCGATGGTGACGCCATGCCCAGCCGCCGGTCACCGTGCCGCGTGTCATGGCGCTGAATGTGCCTCTGATCCAGATTGCGGCGTAGACATGCACGATCCAGACGCAGATGGCGGCGACAGCGGCCATTGAGTGGACAAGCAGGGCCCAGCGTTGCTGGTTGATGCTGACCATAGAGCCGAAATATTCGTTCCAGATGGCGAGGCCCGAGACGATCAGGATGATGATCAGCAGGGACATGGACCAGAAAACCAGCTTCTGCCCGGCATTATATTTGCCGACTTCAGGCAGTTTTTCCTCATCGCCCGCGATCACATCATTAACCTGGCCGAGCCAGCGTGTGTCTTCGCGCTTCCAAAGATTGGCGCTCCAGAAACGCACGAAAAGACCGAAGAAGCTGAAGAACAGCACAACGCCGATCCATGGATGGACGGCGCGTGTCCACTGCCCGCCACCGAAAAGACCGGACAGGAAAAACAGCCAGGGGTGGAATATGGCGAGCCCGGACAGCGCCAGCAACACAAGGCTGATGGCGGTAATCCAGTGATTGATACGCGCCCCGCCGGAATAGCGATGCACCCTGACCGGCTTGCCCGGTTCTATGCCGTCGCTGGCGGAAACATCGTCAAAGTCGGTCCCGCTCATGAGCTTTTTTCTCCCGTGAGCTTTTCGGCCTCTTCCTCGTCATGCTCGGTCACGACGTTCGGACCCTTGATGATATAATGCAGGAAGCCAGCGGCGGCGGCCAGCCCCATGACCGCCATGCCTGCATATTTGGAGACGCCTTTCCAGACTTCGACAACCGGGCTGATGCGCGGATTATTTGGCAGGTTGGCGTAGATTTCCGGTTTGTCGGCGTGGTGCAGCACATACATGACGTGGGTGCCGCCCACGCCCGGCGGATCGTAAAGCCCGGCATTTTCAAAGCCGCGCGATTTCAAATCCTTGATGCGCCCATCGGCCCATTCCTTCATTTCGTCCTTGGTTCCATAGACGATGGCCTGGGTAGGGCATGCTTTTGCGCAGGCAGGGCCCTGTCCAACCGCAATGCGGTCGGAGCAGAGCGTGCACTTATAGGCCTTGTGGGTCACTTCCGAGATGCGCGGGATGTTGAACGGACAACCCTTGATGCAATAGCCGCAGCCAATGCAGTTATCGTGGATGAAATCGACGATGCCGTTGGAATATTGCACGATGGCGCCCGGCGCCGGGCAGGCCTTGAGGCAGCCGGGGTCCTCACAATGCATGCAGCCATCCTTGCGGATCAGCCATTCCAGATTGCCGGTATCGGGATTATCCCATTCGGTATAACGCATCAGCGTGAAGGTGTTGGGCGTCAGATCGTGCGGATTGTCATAGACCCCCACATTGATGCCCACCTCCTCATGCGTATCGTTCCATTCGGCACAGGCCGACTGGCAGGCCTTGCAGCCAATGCATTTCGACACGTCGATGAGCTT
>JAEXXS010000151.1 GCA_023451915.1 Pseudomonadota bacterium
AGATTGGCGGCAAGCGGGGTCAGCGTGTCGGCGACATGGTTGACAACCGCCGTCAGGTCCACGCTTTCATTGACCGCTAGATGAGCCCGCATTTCCAGCCGCGACAGCGACAAGAGATCGTCTATCAGGCGGGACATGCGCTCGGCCTGCTTCTGCATGATATCGAGAAAGCGGTCACGCGCCGCAACGTCATTGCGCGCCGGCCCCTGCAAGGTTTCGATGAAACCGCGAAGCGAGGCGAGCGGCGTGCGCAATTCATGGCTGGCATTGGCGATGAAGTCGGACCGCATGCGGTCGATACGGCGGGTTTCGCTCTGATCGCGGAAGATGAGCACGAAGAGTTCGGGCGGCCCCTCTGCATCCGGCAGCGCCTTGACCATGGCCTTGTACCAGCGGTCGATTGGCACGCGCTCGAAATATTCGATGCTGCGCGGTTCGCCGTCCGCAATGACGCCCTGAATGAGCGCATGCATTTCCGGCGCGCGAAAGCGCAGATAAAGGGCGGTTCCGCTTTCCAGCGATTGAAAAGCCTCCAGCGCCGCCGCATTGGCAAACCGCACCGTGCCGCCATGATCGAAGACGATCATCGGATCGGTGAGCAGATCGGCCAGACGCTCGCCGGAAACTCCGGCCATTTCGCCGTGATCGTCATCCCCGAGGGGAACGGCATCAGGCTCGCCGCTGCCAACTTCATTGGCAACCCACACCGCCCCCAGCACCACCAGCGCAAGAAGCGCCGCCCGGAACCAGAACGGCAGTTCCAGGGCCATGACGCAGACCGCCAGAACCATGCTGACGATGAGAACGCCCTTCACCCGGCCAAGCGGCGTAAAAATCGACGCTTCTGGAACAGGTGCTTCCGGGACGGTCTCGGCATCATCGGGATGGCGGTTGTCTTCTCGCATTGTCTATTCCTCGGACGAAGCCTTATGCCTCAGTCGAAATCAGCAGCGGCGTCTTTACGCCGCTTCTTGAGAGCAAGTTCGATCTGAACGAATCAAATCGGCGCTCTAAACGCTTCTCTATTAAGCATAATCTAATCGATCCTCGTTTCACTCCGGTCGGATTATGCTCTAATCTGCCCATATCATGGATTGATATAAACGAAAGGGAATTGCCGTGGGTGACAGTTCGAAGACAGCTAACAAAAAGAATGACAAGAAAAGCGATACCCCAGCCCTGGATAAGCCGATCAAGCTGAAGCTCGGCGGCGAAACCCGCAAGTTCGATATTAACGACCCCAAGCTTCCCGACTGGATTGACGATCAGGCGCTTCAATCGGGCGGCTATCCCTATTCGTCCAAGATGAAGAGCGATGAATATGAGGCGACGCTCGAACGCCTGCAAATCGAGCTGGTCAAGCTGCAATATTGGCTGCAATCGACGGGCGGGCGCGTCATCAGCGTCTTTGAAGGGCGCGATGCGGCCGGCAAGGGCGGCACGATCTTTACCATTCGCGAATTCATGAACCCGCGCACGGCGCGCAACGTCGCGCTGCCGAAACCCACCCCCACCGAAAGCGGGCAATGGTATTTCCAGCGCTATGTGGCGCATTTCCCCACGGCGGGCGAGTTCGTCACCTTCGATCGCTCCTGGTACAACCGGGCCGGGGTCGAGGCGGTGATGGGCTTCTGCACCCCGGCGCAGCTGGAAATCTTCCTGACCGAAACACCGGATTTCGAACGAATGATCGTGACGGACGGCATTCACCTGTTCAAATTCTGGCTCGATATCGGCCAGGAAATGCAGCTGAAGCGCTTCCATGAGCGCCGCCACAGTCCGCTGAAGAGCTGGAAATTCTCACCGATGGATGTGGCAGGCATTTCGCGCTGGGATGATTATTCCGCAGCGCTCCACACCATGCTCGAACGCACCGACAGCGGCTATGCGCCGTGGACCATCGTGCGCTCCAACGACAAGCGGCGCGCCCGTCTCGCCGCCATCCGGCGCATCCTGTTGACCCTGCCCTATGACGGGCGCGACCTTGACGCCATTGGCCCGGAAGATCAGTCCATTATTGGTCGCGGTTCGGCATTCATCACGCAGTCCGCGGCATCCAAATAGAAAATACTCGGCCTGTGCGGCGTTTTCTCCCAGAGATGTGGTTTGCGCACCAGCTGCCACAGCGCCCGCCAGGCCGAGAGCGAAATCAGCACCCAGTAGATCGGTATTGCCAGCAGATAGGCATAACCGCCGCGCTCCGTCGGCTCCATGGTTTTTGCGCCGAGCAGATAGAAACTGAGATAGGCCAGCAGAATATTCACCACATCCAGCATCAGCAGCCAGAGGCTGCTTGGCGTCAGCGGTTGCGCGAGCAGTTTCACAACCAGGACCGCCAGCGTCACCAGCATGATCGGGTGCAGCAGCGCCGATGCGATAATGCCAAGCGTATAAATCTGGTTGATCGCGAAGCGCCAGCCGCCAAGCTGGCGCAAGGCAGTGTAAGGATCGCGGGCATGCACCAGCCATGTCTGTATCCAGCCCTTGATCCAGCGCGTGCGCTGCTTGCGCCAGACATCGTAATCCTCCGGCGCATCCTCGATCGTGCCGCGGCCAATCGTGCCGATGCGGTAGC
>JAEXXS010000192.1 GCA_023451915.1 Pseudomonadota bacterium
GACGCCGTCCGGTCATCCTGATCCCCGGTGAAGGCAGTTTCGGTTTGCGACGCGACGATCGGGGGTACCTGCCGTCGCAAATTCTATAACTATAAGAAGATAACACATGCATGTCGCTCTCGGCGCTGCCCAAAGCGTGACGGACCTTTAGCGCCACCCACTCGCGAGCGTCGGAGTAGCTTCCATCCGTCCATGATCTGAATAGAGCGGTGAAATTCCCGCAAATAATCAAAGATGGTGTTGTCACGTTAACTGGGCTACAGTTGCCTGCCTGACGGTTTGGGCGAACGGAAGATAGCCAAGCTCGTCCATAATGACGAAGTCGAGCCTTGTGATAAACTCGGCAAGACGCCCCTGCTTACCATTACGCGCTTCCGTTTCAAGACGATTGACGAGATCGACGACGTTGTAGAAGCGCCCGCGCGCGCCGTTGCGGATCAAGGCACGGGCAAGTGCGATGGACAAATGGGATTTTCCAGTGCCAGTTCCTCCAACGAGGACGATATTGTGCTGCTCGGCAAGGAAAGCTCCGCTCGAGAGCTGGCGCAGCAACCGGACTTGCGCGTTCACCTCGATGCCAGTGACCGCATCGTCAATCTCGTGGACGAGGGCTTCGACGTCGCGATCCGTTTCGGCGCGATGTCTGATTCAAGCCTCATTGCCCGCACTGTCGCGCCGAACGCCTATGTGATGTGCGCAGACCAGCCTATCTCGATCGTCGAGGTCGGCCCAGCGAGTTCGACGACCTGTTGTCGCATGAGTGCATTCTATTCGGCTCGCCACCCAACAACCGATGGGCGTTCGAGGACGGCTCCTCGGTCAAAGTTCGTGGTGATCTCACAACAAATGACGGAGATCTCGCGCATGCCTGGGCGCTGGAAGGAGCTGGCATAGTCTTGAAATCAATCTGGGACGTCTACGATGATATTAATCAGGAACGTCTTGAGATTGTCTTGCCGCATACGCGGCCTCCGGCGACACCGCTTCATGCCGTGTTTCCGCATTCGAGGCTTGCCGCTGCAAGGGTCCGGTTTGTCCTTGACTTCTTGGCGATGCGGCTAAGATTGCTATGGGAAGATGACATCGCACCGCTGATGGCTTAAGCCGGGCGAATTGGGTTGGCTGGCTTTTGATTACGAATGTTGTGGGGAGAATGTGGCCTGCATCTTCCGCTCATATGGATATGCGAAGGCAGCAACGCACATTCGTCATTGAATTGTCGGGCATCACGGTGGTTGGAGCGGCTTCCAATTGACACACCTCGTCGGTCCAATCGACACTTTTACTTGTCATCCATACATGATGCCTATATTGTATGTTAACAACGCATACAATTGAGAGAGCCAGATGTGGACACCCAGATTGATCGAGAATGCCCGCATGAAGTATCTGGGCATTGTCGAAGCGTTAGAGGCCGATATCCGGTCCGGTCGTGTTGCGCGCGGCGATCGTCTGCCGGCTCAACGGGTCATCGCTGAGGCGCTAGGGGTCGATTTGACCACAGTGACGCGGGCCTTTAATGAAGCGCGCCGCCGAGGGCTGGTTGATGCCCAAGCCGGGCGCGGGACTTATATCAGCGAAACGCTCAATGGTGAGGCGGCGGAGCAATCTCAGCCGTTGCTCGATTTGAGCATGAATATTCCGTCGCCGCCATCGTCTATCGACTTCCGTAAAATATTGCCCAAAGGGATTGCTGCCGTTCTTGGAAGCACCACGGGCCTTTTACATCTGAACTATCAGGAGAGTATTGGCGCGGAGCCTGATCGCGCCGCGGCGGCGAAATGGCTCTCCTCGCGGATCAAGACTACTCCCGACCGGATCGTGGTGACCGGCGGCGCGCAATCGGCCCTTTACGGCATATGTGAATTGCTACTGGAGCGTGGTGATGTGGTAGCGGCCGGTGCTATGACGTTCCCTGGCCTCAAGGTGATCGCTATTCACAAAGGGCTTGTTCTTGAGCCTCTCGACATGGACGAGCACGGTATTATCCCGGATTCTTTTGAAAAGCTTTGCCATGATAACCGGCCAAGAGCCGTATATATCGTTCCGAATATCGACAACCCGACTACCGCGACGCTTCCGGAGGACAGGCGCGAAGCGTTGGTGGAGATCGCTCGAAAGCACAGGGTGATCATCATCGAAGACGACCCTTACGGGCCATTGATAGCTGACCGAAGCGTCACTCTGGCAGAACTTGCGCCAGACATCACCTGGCACATTGAGACCCTTTCGAAATGCGTCACACCGGCCCTTCGTGTCGCTTATGTCGTCGCACCGACTGCCACATCGGCACTGCGCTTTGCCGGTATACAGCGCGCGACCATCATGATGGCGCCACCCTTGATGTCCGCCTTGGCAAGTCGCTGGATCTCGGAAGGTGTTCTGGACGAAATCGCGACTGCGATCCGGGTCGAAAATGCCGAGAGGCAGAAACTGGCGACCGTCGCGTTTCAGGGGCTGGACTACGCAGCAGATTCCAACGGCCATCATCTGTGGTTGCGCTTGCCGGACTATTGGCGCGCTGCGGATTTCGCTGAACACGCCGACCGCGTCGGCGTCGCCATTGTGCCAAGTTCAGCTTTTGCTATCGTCTCCCACCCCATCGAAGCGGTTAGGATTTCTCTTGGTGTTGCTCCCGACAGGGGCGACTTGGAGGACGGTTTGACACTTCTCGCCAGCCTGATTTCACAGCCATCGCTCGGTGCGAAGGCTGTTGTCTAGTTTTTAAGGAACCACCGATGTCCACGACGATCAAAGCCGCAGTTGTTCAGGCCGGCCCAGTCCTCTTTGATACCCAGAAAACCATCTCTGAGCTCGCAAACCTCGCGCGCGAGGCGGCCGAAAAGGGGGCGGAACTGGTGGTGTTCCCTGAGGCTTTCGTCGGCGGGTATCCGAAGGGCCTCGATTTCGGGGCGAGGCTGGGAATGAGGAGCCCGGAGGGCCGCGAGGATTTTCGCCGGTATCATGAGAGTGCGATCGATCTTCCCGGTCCGGAAGCCACTCGTCTTGGCGAAATCGCTCGCGACAACCGCATTCATCTGGTCGTCGGCATAATTGAGCGCGATGGCGGCACGCTTTATTGTACGGCGGTGACGTATGCGCCGTCGGGCAAGCTTATATCCAAACACCGCAAGCTGATGCCGACCGCGCTGGAGCGCCTCGTCTGGGGATTCGGCGACGGCTCGACCATCAGCGTTGTCGATACGCCGCTCGGCCGTATCGGCAGTGTCATTTGCTGGGAGAACTATATGCCGCTGCTGCGTGCGGCGATGTATGCACAGGGCATCGAACTCTACTGCGCGCCGACCGTCGATGACCGCGACACCTGGCTCCCGACAATGCGGACTATCGCGCTGGAAGGGCGTTGCTTTGTCATTTCCGCTTGCCAGTATTTCACGCGTAGCGATGGACCGACAGACTATGAACCCATTCAGGGAGACGATCCGAACACGGTTCTAATCCGCGGCGGCTCCTGCATTGTCGATCCCCTTGGCAATGTTCTGGTCGAGCCTGATTTTTCTGGCGAAGCCATCCATGTCGCCGAACTTGATCGACGCATCATCGCGCGCGGCAAATACGACCTCGATGTCGTTGGCCACTATGCGCGGCCCGACGTGTTCAGCCTGTCGGTCGACACGAGACCCAAGGCCGCCGTCTCCTTCACACGCAGCCGCGGGCTGCCGGTCGGTGACGCCGAGGCAGGACCAGAAGAACCGGAGATAGCGGTATGTTTGGATTAACCACCCTCGAACTGGCCCGTATCCAGTTCGGCTTCACGATTTCCTTTCACATCATCTTTCCGGCCATCACCATTGGGCTAGCCAGCTACCTGGCCGTTCTCGAAGGTTTGTGGCTCTGGAAGAAAGACACTGTCTATCGTGATCTCTATCACTTCTGGTCGCATATTTTTGCGGTCAATTTCGCCATGGGTGTCGTCTCCGGCATTGTCATGGCGTACCAGTTCGGCACCAATTGGAGCTATTATTCGTCCTTCGCGGGTTCGGTCACCGGAACGCTTCTCGCATACGAGGTCCTGACGGCGTTCTTCCTGGAAGCAGGTTTTCTCGGCGTCATGTTGCTCGGCTGGAACAAGGTTGGACCGGGGTTGCATTTCTTTGCCACCATCATGGTAGCGATCGGAACCCTGATCTCGGCAACCTGGATCCTGGCCTCGAATAGCTGGATGCAGACGCCACAAGGTTACGAGATCGTCAACAACATTGTCGTACCGGTTGACTGGCTGAAAGTTATCTTCAATCCATCTTTCCCCTATAGGCTCGCGCATATGACGGTCGCCGCCTTTTTGGCGACGGCTCTTTTCGTAGGGGCTTCGGGTGCCTGGCACCTCCTGCGCGGCAACGACAATCCGCGTGTTCGCAAGATGTTCTCCATGGCGCTGTGGATGTTGGTGGTCGTGGCTCCGCTGCAGATTGCTATCGGCGACCTCCACGGCCTCAATACGCTTGAACATCAGCCCGCCAAGATCGCCGCCATGGAAGGTCATTGGCGCAACGAACCGGGCGCAGGCGTGCCGCTCGTCCTATTCGGATTGCCCGATATGAAAGCAGAGGAGACCCATTACAAAATCGAGATTCCAAGACTGGGTGGGCTCATCCTGACACACAGCCTGGACGGACAGTATCAGGGTCTCAGTGAATTTCCGCGTGAAGATCGCCCGAACTCCACGGTCGTCTTCTGGTCGTTCCGCGTCATGGTCGGTCTTGGCATGCTCATGCTGCTTCTCGGCGCATGGGGCATATGGCGTCGCTGGCGCGGTCATCTTTATGCAAAAGGATGGTTTTTGCGCTTCGCTATCTGGATGGGACCATCTGGCCTCATCGCGATCCTGGCTGGCTGGTATACGACCGAAATCGGTCGCCAGCCTTGGGTTGTCTATGGGGTTATGAGGACGAAAGACGCCGTCTCAAATCACTCGGCAATCGCCTTGTCGATTTCGCTCATCGGCTTCATCGTTGTATATTTCGCGGTGTTCGGGTTCGGTGTCAGTTACATGCTGAAACTCGTCGCACGGGGGCCGCGTCCGGGTGAGGACGAAGATCCTCCGCACAAGCCTGGTCAATCGCAGCGACCCGCTCGGCCATTGTCAGCCGCACCTGACGACATCGATCCGTCTGTGATCTGAGGAGACAAATCATGGGTATCGATCTTCCTCTTCTCTGGGCCATCATTATCGGCTTTGGCCTCATGATGTATGTCATCATGGACGGTTTCGACCTCGGCATCGGCATTCTGTTTCCGTTTGTGAAGGACAGGCATGAACGGGATCTGATGATCAACACTGTTGCTCCCGTATGGGACGGCAACGAAACCTGGCTCGTGCTGGGTGGGGCCGCCCTTATGTCAGCTTTCCCGCTCGCCTATGCTGTGGTGTTGAGCGCGCTCTATATACCAATACTCCTGATGCTGGCAGGGTTGATCTGGCGCGGCGTTGCCTTCGAATTCCGCTTCAAGGCCGACGAGGCCCACCGGCCCTTCTGGGACAAAGCCTTCATCTGGGGTTCCTACATTGCAACGTTCTCGCAAGGGGTGATGCTTGGCGCGTTCATCAATGGCTTCCATGTCGAGAATGGCGGTTATGCAGGAGGCCTTCTCGACTGGCTTACACCGTTTAGTTTGTTTACTGGAGCAGGCCTTGTGCTGGCCTATGCCTTGCTTGGCACCACATGGCTTGTGATGAAGACGGAAGTCGCGCTTCAGAGCCGTATGCGGCAGCTTGGCAGACCGGTTACAATTGTTCTGTTCCTGACGATCATAGTGGTCAGCATCTGGACACCGCTTGCTCATCCATCAGTGGCGGAGCGCTGGTTCTCCCTGCCGAACCTGTTCTTCTTTTCGCCCGTGCCCGTGCTCGTGGCGGTTGCGACATGGCTTTTGCTGAGGACCCTCTCAGGTCAAGGTCACGCGGCCCCATTCATTCTCTCGCTCTTCCTGTTGTTCCTTGGCTATTCGGGGCTTGCGATCAGCGTCTGGCCTAACATCATCCCGCCGGGCATCTCCATCTGGCAGGCATCATCGCCTCCTCAAAGCCAGGGCTTCGCGCTCGTTGGAGCCCTGTTCATCATTCCCTTCATCCTTGCCTACACCGCCTGGTCCTACTGGGTCTTCCGCGGCAAGGTGCGGCATAACGAAGGGTATCACTGATGAGAACGGACAGCCGCGACCGTACACTCTGGTTGCGCCGTGTCGGCTGGCTCGTGCTCATCTGGGCAGCCAGCGTAGGAGCGCTGGCAGTTGTCGCGCTCCTCTTCCGTCTGGCGATGAGAATGGTCGGAATGACCACTTAACGCAGTTCGCGGTAACCTGGCGAGCTATAATCTACACGCATGATTGCTCGCTCGGCTGATTTTGTTCCTTACATGGAGCCCAAACGCCTGAGAAAACCGTGCACGAACGAACGATTGAGCGCCGAAGATTGCAAAGTCACACGACGCTCGTTGTATCGACTGAAAATTCAGTAGCTTTATCAAGCCAATCCCAGAAAGAACCATCATGCAGAATGAACAACAATGGCCAGCCCTTTTACCCACCCAGACAGGTCTTAGAGGGCTTTGCCCGCGCTGTGGGCAGGGTCACTTGTTTGAGGGTTTTCTTAAGATGCGGAAAAAGTGCGAAGTATGCGAGCTTGATTATGCGTTTGCCGATCCTGCAGATGGACCAGCCTTCTTTATTATGATGTTTGGATGTATCCCAAGCATGGTCTTTGCAGTCTGGTTTCAGATCAAGTTTGAACCAGCATTGTGGGTACACCTCTTCACCAGTTTGCCCATTATGCTTCTTACCTGCCTGCCACCTTTGCGCCCGCTCAAGGGTTGGCTGATTGCCAGCCAGTATTTTCATAAAGCAGAAGAGGGTTCGATTGACTGGCAATGGCATGAACAAAATAAGAAAAGCATCGCAACGAAGGAAAATGAAGCAGAAAACGAAACTCAATAGGGTGGCATATGTTTATTGCTGATGATAACCAACCCCTCGGGGAGCAGAGGCGCTTCTTCACGAGAATCCCTTATTTGTTCAAGATCAGTCCACCACTTCTGGTAATTTTCAGACGGTAGAATTCATTGCCATGCTGAATCAGAACTTCGTCTCCACCGCACAGTAGATCTTCACTCTTCCAGACCTTAAAAGTTAGACCGCCGGGGTAGTTGTGAAGCATCGAAACCGCCACGCTTCTACAACTATTGTCCACTCCTGGGTCGAAATCGGTACTCTTTTTTTTGGTCATCAAATACTCCGAAACTTAGCTTCAATCGTGCAAAAATTCTATCGGATAAGACTGAGAATTTGCATTGGTGCGCCGACAATTACACTGTCGGCGGCTCGCTATGCATAAATAATCGCGCCCCATCTGAATGGTGATTTCTGATAGCGGAGAGAATACAACATCCCCGCGAAGTTAAGCGTCGCTGATTGCATTCCTGCTGTTAAGTGACCATACACGAAACATATAATGTCATTCTTATAGCCATACAAGAGAATCGTTTCTAGGACCAATATCATTTTATTGGGTGCACTTAAGATGATTAACGGTGCTAATAATGAGCAGCCATAAGGCAATGCCATTCCCTGATTTTTGGTATCTAGAATGAGGTTTCGCCGAGAAACCACGGCAGAGTATCAATGATCAAGCCATTTTACGTTCTTTGCGAACCCGCCCGGAATCCCCCTTCTGTTGCTGCTCAAAAATTTCATCGAAATCCATTCAAAACCAGCGGGCGGACTTTATTGTATGGGCCATACATGCTATGTCCAAAGTATGTTAAATAGCCATACATCTGAAGCGAGCCATAAGTTGCACCCGAGATTACTCGAAGTTGCACGTATGGAAGCAGATATCCGGTCGGGCCTGGCGTGGCCTGGGATGCCTCGAAAGGTTGCCCTTGAAGTCGATCTTACCAAAGTAATTCGGGCTCCTAATGTGCTCCGACGCCGGAAGTTGATGCAAGCGCAGGCTGATCGTGGGGCATTTATTAGTGAAACTTCAATTGCCGTGCCCACGGAGTTGCGTATCCCTGTGGATGATAATTTCCACATAGTTTATAGAGGTATGGAATAAAAATGGAATGGTTCCCTATAGCCGCCGGCGGCACCGTTACCTTAACCTGAGGGTAAGCATCAACGGCGATAACGTGTTATGACCGACCCTCGTTCTCCGCTATATCATCGCCATCGTTATCCTGCTGAGATTATCGCGGAAGCTGTCTGGTTGTATTTCCGCTTTCCATTAAGCTTTCGCATGGTTGAAGACATGCTGGCTTATCGTGGGATCTTCGTCACACATAAGACTGTGTACGAATGGGCTGAGAAATTCGGACGGACCTATGCCAGTAATATTCGTCGCCGCACACCACGCCTTGGTGACAAATGGCATCTGGATGAGGTTGTCATTACGATCAAAGGTGAGCATCACATTCTTTGGCGAGCGGTTGATCAGGATGGTTTCGTGATAGATGTTCTGGTCCAGAAACGCCGCAATACCAAGGCTGCCAAGCGTTTCATGCGCAAGCTTCTCTCTGCTCAAGGTTGCGCACCGCGGGTTATGGTCACCGATAAACTACGATCTTATGGCGCTGCCAAACGAGACATAGGCCTTAACATTTGCGATCATCGCCAGCATAAGGGTTTGAACAATCGGGCAGAGAATTCGCATCAGCCGATCCGACGACGCGAGCGGGTTATGAAGCGCTTTAAATCGGCGCGACATGTGCAAAACTTCACGTCGATACATGATCCGATCTACAACTTATATTACTTCCCGCGCAACCAATTCGACGCTGCCGATCATCGTGAATTACGACAAGCCGCCACCAACATGTGGCGGGAAATCGCTTGCCTGAAATCTGCATAGAAACTGCGTCAAAGAATGAGTTACGTGGCGCTCACGTTAAGGTAACGGTGCCATATGGCGCCATGTGCGCGGCAGGCCACGTTCACCCATCAGATAGGTAACCTGATGGGCACTTTCAGGATTGTTGGTCCAGAAATCCCATTGCATGTGATTATCGCGCAAGCCTGAGTCAGGAAGCCGTTTTTGACTGCGAATGAAATGCGGGAACTTCATCGGGTCGCGGACGAAAAAGACAGGAGTGTTGTTGCCCACAAGGTCGTAATTGCCTTCGGTCGTATAGAATTTGAGCGAAAAACCACGCACATCTCGCCACGTATCCGGACTACCCATTTCTCCGGCGACGGTGGAAAAACGAGCCAACATCTCTGTTGAATTACCTTTTTGAAACAGCGCTGCCTTGGTGTAGCGCGATACGTCTTCTGTCGTCTCAAACACGCCGAAGGCGCCCGCGCCCTTCGCATGGGGCTGACGTTCGGGGACCTTCTCGCGATTAAAATGCGCCATTTGTTCCAGAAAGTGGACATCATGCAACAAAATTGGGCCATCTGGACCAATGGTGAGCGAATTCCGGTCACTGGGTGCAGGTGCGCCGGCGCCCGTAGTCGACTTAGAGAATTGTGTCTTTCGATCAGTCGTCATGGGTTTCCTCCTCAGGTGTCAAAGATAGCTACGACAAGGATCAAAGCAGAAATGAGCGCGTTCGTACACACTTATCGAAAAATAAGCGTGTCTTCATCACCGCCGCGCAGCCCAAAAATTGGTTGGTATGCTATTGTTGCAGCTTTCGGTATTTGGGCAAATAACGACCTAGCGGATCCTTCCGGACGGTACTTCGCATTATCGCAACTATGGCACAGTTACTCGATCTTTACCGAAAAAAATGAATAGCGTATAAAACTGTACTTAAAAAAACAAAATGGTGGAGATCATGATCGAAAACGATGATAAACTAACCGTGTTTGAAAGGATCCGTTATGCGGTTCTAATAGAGAAAACTCTTACTGAACCTTTTTCCGCTAGGGACATCCGGCGTTTTGCACGCGGGTGGACTTATAACTGTTATTATTCGTTTCTCGCGTATAATTGTACAGATAAGGCACCGCAAAACGACGCTCTTTTCGTTCGGGTCGATAGGGGGCGTTACCGCCTTTTGTGACAGTTGCAATGAATACAGGTTTTAACCAGGAAAATTTCATGCTTGGACGCTTAGTTACTGTAGGCCGCGAGCGCCATGCTCAAGTCCCGGCCCAGCGGCTAGCATAAGCGCATTGTCTCGGGGGCCGTTCCGCGGTTATATCAGAAGACATAAATGCAACCATATCCTGCATTGCACATTTATAGATTTGCGGGGAATGGAGGATCGGCATGTCATCCAATGCATTCGAAGAAGAATTGCTCAGCTTGTTACCTGCCCTGCGTGGGTTTTCTAAGACGCTTTGCCGTCAAACGGCGGATGCCGAGGACCTCGTTCAGGAAACGCTAGCGAAGGCTTTGGCTAACAAGGAAAAATATGTGCCATATGGTTCTTTGAAGTCTTGGCTTTTCACGATTAGGAAAAATAACTTTTGTCGGGAGAGCTTTTTCCAGTTTACCGGACATTTATCGGCTAGCGCTGCAATACGTCGTGTTAGATGGCATGCCTTATGAGGCCGCAGCAGATACAATGCGTTGTACAGTTGGCACTGTGAAGAGCCGCGTAAACCGTGCGCGAACCCAATTGGGACAATACAAGGAAACAATGTATCAGCAAGCTAATTCCAAAACCGTCTGAATATGGTCAGGCATAACTTCGAAATGCGAGGTTCTGGAAGTGGCTGGTTGCTGTGCAAGTATTACACTTACTCAATAATGTGCAGAGATTCATTGGAGGCGTGCCTAGTCAGGCGCTGTTTTTAACTACGAAGATCACGTTTGTCCAACAAGCAGTTCACACTTTCAATTATCATGCTCTCACTTTTTGAAAACCTTAATCTTTTCACTTATAACATTCCAAGCGCTAAAATCTGGGGGCCTGCTTTGTCATTTGTTTTGATGAAAAAAATTATTGGTCATACTTTATGCAAGCCTGTACTTGCCTTACTTCTGGCGGTGATCTCATCGGCGACATATGCCCAGCAAGCGCCTAAACCTGTACAGGTCGGCGTCTATATCAGCGAACCGTTCGTCAATAAGCAGGACAGTGTATATTCCGGCATGGCGATCGATATCTGGCAAGATGTCGCTGCGCGAATGAACCTCGCTTCGCAATATGTGGAGTATCCAAACTATACCGAATTGGTAAAAGCTGTATCAAAAGGAAGGGTGGACGCGGCCGTCACGAACCTGACAATCACGGAACGGCGGGCAGAAATCGTTGACTTCACTCATCCATGGTTTGATGCGGGCTTGCGCATCATGGTGCAAACCGAAGCGGGCAACGGCTGGGACGATTTAATCAATCGCCTTGATGATGCCGGCCATCTTGTCACCTATGCCTGGATAGTCGGCATTCTCTTCGTTGCCACCTTACTAATGACGATCTTCGATAGGCATTTCGATGAAAGTTTTCCGAAGCGGTGGCGCGAGGGCTTGGCGGAAAGTTTCCATCACGTGGTTTCGATTGCGACATCTGGTAAGACCTCGCGCAAAAACCTATTTGGCTGGCTGGGACGCATCTGGCAAACGTTCTGGATGGTATTCGGCATTGCAATTATAGCCTACTTCACATCGTCAATCACAAGCGTGATGACCGTCGCGCATATTGACAATAACATTACGAGCCTTTCTGACCTGCAGGGAAAATCAGTAGGGGTTCGCTCGGGAAGTGTCGCGGAACAGTTCCTCACATCACGCTCTATCGCAACCGTACCGTTCGATCACCTGCCTGCGGCCGTGAACGCGCTCATTAATGATGAAATCGCGGCCATTGTCGGCGACGGGCCTGTACTTGAATATTACGCCCATCAGCATATCTACGAGCCGCTGCAACTCATCGGCAACGAGTTCAGCCCCGACAAATATGGGTTCGCCTTTCCCCCTCAAAGCGCACTTGTCAAACCTGCGAGTGTAGCAATCATCCGCGCCCATGAGAGTGAAGAAATCGCCAGACTGAAAGCCAAGTATTTCGGCCCTGAAAATTGAGGAAGTTGAGGCGAGATAGCCTTGCCGTAAACGGTATCGGTGAGGTGCGCAGTTCAGCAGTTCGCTTGGCGAGGGTTTCACATCAACAATCCACCCGCCGTCGGTTAGTATGGAATCCTCTTCACCGAACTCTCTCGACCAACTCACGTTTCTTTTTTGGAAGATTTTCGAATAGCCTTCTTACGCTTTAGGCCAAGCCCAAGACTTTTGGCCAATTCCGATCTTACCGCAGCATAGTTCGGAGCGACCATGGGATAGTCCTGCGGCAATCCCCATTTTAAGCGATATTCATCGGGCGTCATGTTAAAGCGTGAGCTTAAGTGTCGCTTCAATGATTTGAATTTTTTACCGTTTTCAAGACAAATGATGTAATCCTTAAACACCGACTTCTTGGGGTTTACAGCAGGCGCTGGCTCTTTAGTTTTGTCCTCATGAGCACGCTGAAATGCGATCAATTCCTCTAATTTCCCGTGTACCTGAGAAATCAGTAGGGGTAAATCCGACGATTGAACGGCATTGTTCGACACGTAAGCGGAAATTATGTCAGCGGTGAATTCCAGTACAGAATCGCTCACGGGTGAACTCATTGGCAAAACCTTCTTTAAAGAGCTGTCTCTATTCGTAAGATATGTTTACACCATGCGAGCACCTTTGCCGACATTTTATTGCACACTGATGCATTCTTCCCCGTATTGTGTCCAACGCGGTGACAACCCCCTTAACAGCCAACAACACGTTTTGAAAACAAGGCTATAAAGAATCTTGTCTATGGGAGGAATATAACGGAAAAACCTGAATGCATTTACACGAACAATCGCCCCTGCCTTCGTTCACATGTGCAAGATCATTTTTGATTGCCAGTCAAGAA
>JAEXXS010000244.1 GCA_023451915.1 Pseudomonadota bacterium
GCGGTGATCCCAGAGTACCGTGCAACAGGCGCTTTGGGGGCGCTTCTGGAGACACCAGTATGAGAATAGGCCTTTTCGGACAGTTCGGTTCCGGCAATGCAGGTAATGACGGCTCTCTGGAAGCCATGCTGCAATTACTGAAACGCAACTGCCCCGATGCGGATCTGTTATGCATCTGCGCGCGGCCCGATATCATTTCAGAAAAGTACAATGTGGCGACAGTGCCGGTGGGAAACCCTGCGCTCGAAAGCGACCTGTTCCGCCTGCTCGACAAGGCACTGCTTCAGCTGCCACGACGACTGGCCGGATTTCTCACCGCCATTTCGGTCGCGCACGGTCTTGATGTCATCATCGTGCCCGGCACCGGTATTCTCGATGATTTCAACGAAGGGCCGTTCGGCTGGCCTTTCGTCATCCTGCGCTGGTGCCTCGCGGCACGTCTTGGTCGCGCCAAACTCGCTTTCGTTTCCGTTGGCGCAGGGCCTGCCGATCATCCGGTCAGCCGCTTCTTCTTCCGCAAGGCGGCGTTGAGCGCAGTGTTCCGCTCCTATCGCGATGACATCTCCCACGATTTCATGAAATCGCTCGGGGTCAATTCCCGGAGCGATGTGGTGAGCGCAGACATTGCCTTTGCGCTGCCACCGGCCAGCAACGCAGCCCATGACAGCGTTGCCGGTCGCGTGGGTCTTGGCGTCATGACCTATCGCGGCTGGAAACGGCACGAGGCCAACGCCTCGGATATTTATGAAACCTATCTCGGCAAAATCGCCGCACTGGCTGACAAGCTTCTGGCGAGCGGGCGCGAAGTGCGACTGCTCACCGGCGACAAAGGTGACCTTCAGGCCATCAACGATCTCTTGCCAAGGATTCAATCGCCGGATGCCGCGAAGATCATCGTGGAGCCCGTCGCGTCCCTGCATGAGCTGATGCAGCAAATTGCGCAAACCGATATCGTGGTTGCCAGCCGCTATCACAACATTGTCTGCGCGCTGGCCATGGGTCGTCCGGCGATCTCGCTCGGCTATGCCGCGAAAAACGAAGCGCTGCTGCACGATACGGGCCTGGACGGTTTTGGTCACCATATCGAACTGTTCGATACGCAAACCATTCTGGCCCAGATTGACGACATGTTTGAGCGGCGTGAAGAACTGGCCATAAAGGTCGAAGCCGGCGTGGCGCAATACCGCCTGAAGCTCACACAGCAGGAAGAGACCTTGCGCGCGCAATTGCTGACGAACCGAAAAAGCACTCGTCTAGCGTTGCCCGGACGCCGTCAGAGAGCGGGCTAGCATCGCATCAACATAGCTGCAAAGCCGCCGCTTCGTATCGGGCCGATGCAGGAGGTAGTTGACCGGTGGAATAAAGGCAGTCTGCATCCGCTGCGACACCGCAAATTTCAGAAGCTGCCACCAGGCCGGATCACCACGCAGCATGTGGGATATGGCCGACCAATAGGCCCGCTCGGCGATGCCCCGGCGGGCCATGCGATGCAAGCTATCGCAATCAGGCAGGACGCGCGCTTCGCGAGCAAAGAAATACTCGCCCGCATCCGCCGTGTGCTGAATATGCAGGAGGTGGGTGTCGCGCAATTGCTGGGAACGGTTCTGCCCATGCGAGCGCGTACCGCCCTGCACACAGTCGAGTTCGGCAATCCTCCCCTGCAATCCAAGCCGCAGCCACATGTGATAATCGTCGCTGTGGGGCAACGCCTCGACATAATGACCGGCAGCCTTTTGCGCCGCAGTGCGAACCACCATTGCCGATCCCGGCAGCTGGAACACGCCAAGCCGACAAAAGCGCTCGATGAATGCGGTTCCAGTCTCGACGCGGCAAGGCACATTGTCCGGCTGGGGCGGGATGGCTGGGATCGGCGCATCGCCATTCACAGCCACATCGCGCCCATAGGAAAAGGCGATTGTTGGATCGGCTTCCATGACGGCAAGCGCCCGGCGCAACGCTCCCGGAACGATGAAATCGTCGGAACAGAGCAGAACGAAATAGTCGCCGCTGGCCCAATCGATACCATCATTGAAAGAGGCATGCTGCCCCTTGTTAATAGGCCTCAGCAGCAATTCCACCCGCGCATCTTCGGCAGCAAGCGCACGCGCCACATCGGCGCTGTCATCGGTAGAAGCGTTATCGATGATCAGCACCCGCAGGTTTTCAATATCCTGCGACAGCACGCTGCGAACGCAGATGCCGAGATAGCGTCCATAATTGTAATTCGGAATGACGACATCGACACTGGGCTGTCTCATCCTCGTTCTCCTCATTCGGCTGGCGTGGAGGTGGAGAAACGCCCGCGTCCCAACCGGCCAAGACGGCTCGCAACTTTGCCACCCGCCCATCCAAGGACCGGGGTGATTTCCGATGCAAAAGGATGGCGCGTGATCAGCACGGCCACGAGCCAGCTGGCGACGCCAGCAAGGCCGATGGCAAAACCCATCCCCCAATGAACTTCCAATGTGCCGGCAGCGGCAATCATTGCGAAAGGAATGGCGAGCGTCAGCAATGTGACGAAACCGCTGCGCAACAATTCCACCCCCAGCATCCGGTACGAGAAAGCCACGTGCTTGCGCACATAGACCACGGAAACGACCATCTGGAACGGCGTGCTGATGAACAGGCTAAGCGCCACCGCCATCAGGCCATGGTAAGCGGCGACGCAAAGAATAATCGCCGTCACCACGCGAGAAATCAGGTTTGATATGAAGGCATCGCGATTGGCCCCGATCGCCATCAACAACGGATAGGTCAGCACCACCGAAAACCAGAACATGCTGGACAGGCACATGATGACGACGATCGATGTCGCTCCATACCAGTCTGGCCCAAGAACCAGATGGACCGCCGGGAAGGCGAGCAGCGCCAGCAGCGCCTGTGCTGGCCAGTAGACGACGGAAATATAAGACAGCGCCCGCACATAGGATTGCGCTATATCCACACCCGCCCGCACCTGATCGGAAAGCATCGGAAAAGCGACCGTGAAGATCGCCGATAAAAACACCCGGTCGGGCAAACCGCTCAATGTGCTGGCGCGGTTATAGATACCGACAGATGCAGCGGGCATGAACCGCCCGAGCATCAGTTGCGGAAACGTCTCGCAAATCTTGCTCAGCCCCGCACTGCTACCGAGATACATGCTGAATTGCCATGCCGTACCGATGCTGGCGAGCGATGGGCGCAGCAGGCGGCCCAATGGATAAAGCGCCGCCGCAGAAGCGGTCGTGACCCCCGCCGCAGCCAGCGATCCGAAGGCGAAGCACATATGCCCGAAGGCCCCCCAGGCCAAAGCGATGGTAACGGCTGCGCCGCAAACGGAACCGGCAGTGCGAATGCGCGCCAGAGCGCCAAAAGCCATGTCGCGCCGGAGCAGCGCGACTACCGGGAGCGAAACGCTTTCTATCACCGCTGCGATAATGGTGACGGTGAGGAAGAGCGAAAGCATGGGGTCGTGATAGGTGACGGCAAAATAATCGCGCGCCAGAAAGAGCGCGACCGCCAGCACCAGCGTCA
>JAEXXS010000283.1 GCA_023451915.1 Pseudomonadota bacterium
TAAGCGGATTAAGCGCAATCTCTTTCGCGTGCATTATCAATATGTGTTCGGCAATACCAAGCCCTATTGGTATGATTTCTTTCAGGTCTGCTGCGGTCCGACCTTCCTGTCAGACCGCGTGAATGACAATATTGTCGGCGGCTTACCGCCAGAAAAGGGTAATTCCGAATGACGCCCACCTTGGCAATGATCGTCTGGGCCATTGGCCTTGTCGCCTGGGTGGTCATTCGCGTGCCGCACCAGCGGCGCGCGCGCAAGATTAAAGTCGCGACCAATGCAAAAACACTGCCCGACCGGGCAGCACTCGGCGCGGCAACCATCGGCCTGTCGCTGATCCCGATCATCTATGTCGCCACAGGCTTTCCGGCCTTTGCGGACTATACCTTTCAGCCATGGCTTGGCTGGATAGGGCTAGTGGGCGAACTTGCCTTTCTTTGGCTGTTCCATGCAAGCCATCGCCAGCTCGGCAAGAACTGGTCTGTCTCGCTGGAAATCCGCAAGGAACACAAACTCGTGACGGACGGCCTCTATAAATATGTCCGCCATCCGATGTATTTATCGTTCTGGCTTTGGGCGATAGCGCAGTTTTGCCTGCTCCCCAACTGGTTCGCCGGTCTGGCGGGCCTCGTTGGTGTCGGCATTCTCTATTTTTACCGCGTGGGCCATGAAGAAGCGATGATGCGCAACGCATTCGGCGCTTCATATGACGAATATGCCAAGCGCACCGGACGTATTATTCCGAAACCTTGGCCATAACCTTGGTATATTTATATGACGAACAAATCAGGCACTACGGCCAAATATTTCATGAGCCGCCGTTCTCTGTTAGCCTCGGGGCTAGCCACTGGCCTTATGCTGGCCGGAATGCCGGTCGCGGCGTTTGCCAAAACAGCCAAGCCTGCCGCGCCATCGCCCAACGCGCCCGATACGAATAGCAAGCCGGGGAATGCCGCCCAGCCCGGCCGACCGGATGTCTATCTTCTGCGCGGTTTCGCCAATATCTTTTCTACCGGCATCGATGAAATCGGGACCGCATTGCAGGCCGCAGGTGTCGATGCCCATGTCGAAGGCAACGCCGCCTGGCGTCTTGTCGCCAACCGGATCATCTCTGACCGGCAGAAATATGGCCCGCAGCCAGTCATTCTCGTCGGCCATTCGTTGGGCGCCAATGCCATTATTTCCATCGCCGAAGTTCTGGAAAAGCGCGGCATCCGCGTGGATTACATGGCGTCCTTTGCCGCGACCGCGCCCGATCCTCTGCCCGGAAATATCCGCCGCGTCGTCAATTTCTATTTCTCGCAGCACGGTTGGGGGTTGCCGCTGGTTCCCGGCCCACGCTTCAAGGGCAAGCTGGACAACCGCGATTTCTCGGGCGTAAAGGACGTCGGCCATTTCAATATCGAAAAGCAACGCCCGCTACAGGCGGAAGTGGTGCGCGATATTCTGCGTATTCTCAAATAACGGCGATCGTTTCAGCAAACCATGGCGTCGCTTATCATCACGACCTGAACAACTGTCGCTCTCAATCAATTTAATTGCTGCTTTGCTGCTTTGTGCTAGCGTTTGGATAGCCGGTTTTGTGGCGTATCCCTTCGTTGACAGGAGTCTTGCGTGAAGCGTTGGGTTGTTTGGAGTGTCCCTATCCTATTGGCTGCAGGCGTCGTTTATGTCGGCTGGCAACAAGCCACGAAGCAGAACGGCGTTAGCGCTCCGAATGCAGTCCAGACAGATAGCCGAAAAGGCGGCAACCGTTCGGCCAATGCCGAGCATGCCGTCAAGGTGGCTGTGGCAACCGCTGGCTCGCTGCCAATCCAGCGCAGCACCATCGGCACGGTTGTCGCCGTCGCGTCCACCGCGGTCAATAGTCCTCAGCCGGGCAATGTCGCCATTCTCAACGTAAAAGACGGGGCCATCGTCAAGAAGGGCGACCTGATCGCCCAGCTCGATGACCGCGCCATTCGCGCCACCGTCGTGAAAGATCAGGCCTCCGTCGCCAAATCGCAAGCAACCTTGAACAATGCGCAAATCCTGCTGACGCGGATGCAAAACCTTGTCACCAAGGGCGTCAGCACATCGCAGGCCGGCGATGATGCGCTAGCGGCGCTCAAAGTGGCCGAGGCCCAGTTGCAGGTTGATCAGGCACAGCTGGCCGCCGATCATGTAACGCTCGACAATACCAGAATTATAGCGCCCTTTGACGGGCAGCTTGGCGTCGTGCTCGTCTCGGCTGGGGCCTATCTTTCCGCCGGTTCGCCGGTCGCGACCATCACGCAGATGAAGCCCATCTATGCGGATTTCACCCTGCCCGAAACAGATATCGCGCTCATCCGCGAAACGCTTGCCACCGGCGCGCTGAAAGCCACGGCATCCGCCGTATCGGCGGACGGCAGGGATATTTCGGAAAGCGGCCCGGTCAATTTCCTCGACAACACAATCGATGCTGCCAGCGGTACGGTGCGGCTGCGCGCCACGCTGGACAATCAATCCGGCAATTTCTGGCCCGGCCAGTCGCTGCGCGTGCTGGTGGAAGCAGGTCAAGCGGACAATCTGGTGCTGGTGCCGGGCGTTGCCGTTCAGCCGCAGGAAAATGGTTCGATCAGCTATGTCGTGAAAACGGACAATAGCATCGAGGTGCGCCCGGTCACGGTCGCGCTGCGCGCCAATGGCATGGCCGGTCTCAGCGCTGGCCTGCAACCCGGTGAAAAAGTGGTGACGGAAGGTCAGGCCGCGCTTGCCAATGGCAGCAAGGTGAAACTGACCAGTATCGACACAGAGACAAAAGTCTCGTCCAATTGAATGAAGGCGCCAAGGCGATGAACATTTCGGAAGTCTTCATTCGCCGCCCGGTGGCAACGATCCTCCTCGTTATCGGCGGATTGATCGGCGGTATTGCGGCTTATCTGCAGCTTCCCGTCGCAGCGCTGCCGGAAGCGGATTTTCCGACCGTCAACGTGTCGGCGCAGCTGGCGGGCGCTTCCCCCGACACGATGGCGTCTTCTGTCGCAACCCCGCTCATCAAGCAATTCGAGACGATTGCGGGTATCGACACGATCAGCGCCACCTCATCGCTCGGCAACACATCGATCACGCTTCAGTTCAATCTGTCCCGCAATATCGACGCGGCAGCTGCCGACGTGCAGGCGGCGATTACCCGCGCGCAGCGTCAATTGCCCGACAATTTGACCACCCCGCCAAGCTATCGCAAGGCCAATCCCGCCGATGCGCCGGTCATCATTCTGGCACTCACCGGTGATGGCGCGCGTCTGACGCAGATGGACGACATCGCGCAGAACATCATATCGCCAGCGCTTTCCACCATATCCGGCGTTGCGCAGGCGCAGGTCTATGGCTCCAAAACCTATGCCGTGCGTGTTGATGTTGACCCCGACAAGCTCGACAGCCGCAATCTGTCCTTGTCGGGCCTTGGCAATACAATCGCCGCTGCAAACAGCCAGACGCCGGTGGGCACATTGCAGAACGGGTCGCAGGCGCTGACGGTCAACGCCAAGACCCAGCGCACCAATGCTGACGAGTTCAAAAGCCTTATCGTCTCGGGCTCCGGTAACCGTGTGGTGCGACTGTCGGACGTTGCAACCGTTCTGGACAGCGTGGAAAACGTCAATCAGGGCAGTTGGCTCGATGGCAAACAGTCCATCGCGCTTGCCGTTCAACGCCAGCCCGGTTCGAACACGGTTGCCGTTGTAGACGCCATCAAGGCCAAGCTGCCGGAGATCGAAGCCGCCCTGCCCGCACAGATGCATATTTCTGTCGTCAACGACGTATCCCGGTCAATCCGCGATGCAGTGGCCGATGTTCAAAAGACACTGGGCATTACGATTGCGCTCGTCGTTCTGGTCATCTTTCTGTTTCTCGGCCAGTTCTGGGCCACGATGATCCCGGGGCTTGCCGTGCCGCTGTCGCTGGTCGCGACATTTGCCGCCATGTATGCGTTCGGCTTTTCCATCGACAATATCTCGCTTCTGGCGCTGACGCTGGCGGTCGGCCTTGTGGTCGACGATGCCATCGTGATGCTCGAAAATATCGTGCGCTTTACCGAACAGGGGATGCCACCCTTTGAAGCTGCCATCAAGGGCAGCCAGGAAGTGACCGGCACGATCATCTCCATGTCATTGTCGCTGGTAGCCGTTTTCCTGCCCATTCTTCTGATGGGCGGCATTGTCGGACGTGTGCTGAATGAATTCGGCATGGTCGTGACGCTCGCCATCCTCTCTTCGGCGCTCGTCTCGCTGACCGTGACGCCGATGCTGGCCGCGCGCCTGCCGCACAAGGAGATCAAACCCGGTCGAATCGCCCGCCTGTTCGATCAGATCACCGAAGCCTATGGACGCGCCGTCGGCTGGTGCCTCAGGCATCGGGCGCTGGTGCTGCTGGTTTTCGGCCTCAGTTTCCTCGGTTCAATCTGGTCATTCACAACCCTGCCGCGCAGCTTCTTTCCGCAGGAAGATATTGGCCTTCTCACCATTTCCACACAGGCGCGGCAGGATATTTCCTACCAGGCAATGCGTACCCTGCAACAGCAGGCGGCAGCTATCGTCTCCGAAAACCCCGTCGTCCAGCACGTCACGGCGTCACTCGGCAGCGGGCCCGGCGGTTCGACCTTCAACACCGGGTCGCTGCTCGTGCAGCTCAAAGCGCGCGATAGCCGTCCGCCGCTCGACCAGACCTTGAGCGCATTGCGCAAATCGCTCGCCGCTCTTCCCGGTATCACGGCCTATATAACACCGGTGCAGAATCTGCGGTTCGGCGGGCGCAGCAGCCAGAGCCAGTATCAGATTGTGCTGCAATCGCTCGATGCCGATGAAGCCCGATCCTGGTCGGTCAAGCTGGCCGACGCCATGAAGGCGGAACCGCAAACCTTTGTGGATGTGGCCTCCGACCTGCAAAACAACGCGCTGCAAGCCAGCATCGAAATCGATCATGACAAGGCTGGAAGCCTCGGCATCTCTTCGCAAGCGATCCGCAGCACGCTGGAAGCCGCCTATGGAACGCTGACGGTTTCACAGATCCAGACCACCGGCAACAGCTATAACGTCATTCTGGAACTTGATCAGAACCGCCAATGGGACGAAACACAACTTGGCGCGCTGCGCGTCCCATCATCGTCGGGTACGCTGGTTCCGCTCGCCAGCTTTGCCACAATCAAGCGAACCAATGGACCGGTAACCGTCAACCAGTCGGGACAACTCGCATCCGTCACGTTGTCCTTCAACCTGCCTGCGGGCGTTTCGCTTGGCACGGCCACCGACCGCGTGACCGCACTGCAAAGCGAAATCGGAATGCCGGCATCCGTATCAGCGCACCCCTCTGGCGCGGCACAGATTTTTGCCCAATCGACCGGCAATATGGGCCTGCTGATCCTCGCTGCGGTCGCAACGATCTATATCGTGCTCGGCGTTCTCTATGAAAGCTTCGCGCATCCGCTGACCATTCTGTCCGGTCTGCCATCAGCCGCCTTTGGCGCGTTGATCACGCTGCAGCTATGCGGTTTCGACCTGTCGATCATTGCGCTGATCGGACTTCTGATGCTGATCGGTATTGTGAAGAAGAATGCGATCATGATGGTCGATGTCGCGCTCTATCTCAAACGCGATGAAAACCATGCGTCGGAAGAAGCGATCCATCAGGCAGCGATCCGCCGCTTTCGGCCTATTATGATGACGACATTTTGTGCGCTTCTCGCCGCGGTTCCCGTTGCGCTGGGCGGCGGTCAGGGGTCAGAGCTGCGTCAACCGCTGGGCGTTGCGGTGGTTGGCGGTCTTCTGCTCAGCCAGGTGCTGACGCTGTTCATTACACCGGTGATCTTTGTCGAAATCGACCGTCTGGCCAGCGCCCGCTGGTTCCGCAGGCGAAAAGCCGCACCACAAGAGGCGTGACCGCCGAGACAAAAAAGCCTCCCGCGCGGACAGCCGCACGGGAGGCTTCGTTTTGATAGGCAATCGCCTCACTTCGCCAGAACTGAAATGTCCTGCGAGGCTTTGATTTCGTCGGCGGAGGCACAAAATCCCGGCTTGCTGTCATCGCTGCCTTCAGCCAAAAACAGGCCAAAACGTGCGCCAAAGGCCACAAGCACCGCGGCTTCACGCAAATCGGCCTGCTCGTCGCTCAGCTTTTTGTCCGTATCTTTGATGATGTCTTCGATTTTTCTGCGGAAAGCTTCATGATCGAGCTCGTGCCCATCGCAGAGCCTGACGATAGCCGCCTGATAGGCGAGATTGTTGAGGCTTGCGAATTGCTTCGTTGAAAGAAATTCGCCTTCGCCCTTGGCCAGAGCATCCCATGCGGAATGAAGCCGATGACTGCTCGCATCTTCCGCCATAGCCACCTTAGGGAAGGCCGCAAGCAATGCCGCGCCCAGTAAAAAATGATGAAATTTCATAATATGTCCTAATTGCCGAACTGCGTGTGGGTTGTGATGCCCGCATAATGCCCATTGGGAAGGTAACAGGCCCGTTGCGCCGGATAGCAGATATTGCCATTGCTCAGGCGGTAAGGCGGCGGTGCATAATAAGGTTGCGGCGGCGCAGCATAAACATCATGAGGACGGTTGCTGCCATTGTCGGCAATGGCGGCGGCAATCGCCAGACCGAGAATCCCCGCGGCAACGGCAGCGCCGGCATGGT
>JAEXXS010000292.1 GCA_023451915.1 Pseudomonadota bacterium
CCCGTTCCGAAATCGTCGATATAGATGCGATGCCCCTTCTCGCGCAGATGATGGATCGCACCGGAAGCCTTCGCAAAATCCACCGCCGTGCGCTCGGTCAGTTCCAGACCGATCTGCTGCGGGTCAATGGACGCTTTCGCCAGGCGCACCTCCAGCCGGTTGGCGAATTCCATGTCATGCAGGTCGCGCGCGCTTACATTGATATTGATGCGCAAGTCGGGCTTGGCGCGCAACACGTCGCCCATTTCACTGATCACCGCATCAACCACATAAAGCGTTATCCGGTGGATGAGCCCACTCTTTTCCGCCCGCGTGATGAAAACATCCGGCGGAACAAAGTCCCCCTTATGGATTTCCCAGCGTATCAAAGCCTCAAAGCCGACAATCTCGCCACTGACAACATTGACAACCGGCTGGTAGACGACCTCCAGTTCCTTTTTCGTCAGCGCCTTTGACAGCAGCGTCATCAGCGAGCGGTCGCGATTATTATAGGCCCGCCAGCCGAGACCGAGACTGCCAGCCGCCAGCATGCCCAGCACGATGGAGAGGAATGAGCGCAGCCGCGCATGCAGGCTGGTGCGGTCGATTTCCGTCCTCAGCGCGAGGCATATGAGCTTGTCCGGCTCGCAGGCATAGGCGTTCAGCTGGTCATGCTTTTCCACAAGCTGCGTCGCACGCCCGCCCGATAGCGGCTCCAGATCGGCATTGGCCGGATATTCATAGAAACGGGCGAATTTCTCCCGCGCCGGGTCGCTCACGAACAGCGCGAAGGCATAGCCCGGCGTATGCATGAAGTCGAAGGCCGCGGGGCTGAGCACGACATTGGAATTGCCCTTGCCCATAACCGGGCCATAGGTTCCCGGCGTGACCAGCGGGCGGTCGCCATAGACATAGGTTCCATCCGGCAGCAGCACGTCCGCTGTGGAGCGCGGTTCCTGCCGCGCCAGATCCGGCAGCAGCGTGGAACAGTTCAACCGGCCATCAATCAGCCGACCGATATCCTTGATCTGATAGGCCTTGAAGAGGATTCTGCGCAGATAGATGCGCTCTTCGACGGAACAAACTGTATAGGGCGATTTTTCCGCCTGATCGAGGGTGCTGTGCGCCGAGTCGATCAGCCGGCCAGCATAGGAAAGCAGCGCCTCCATATAGGCATTGACCTGCCGCTCATCGCCCATTTGTCGCAGTTTTTCGCCAACCCAATGCCCTGCTACCGCCCCGCATAGAAGCAGCAAGAGAAGAATAAAAGGAACTGGATTGAAAAGGCTGCCGCCATTGCTCCGCCTGCGCACCATCCGCCCTTAAACCTCGCAAACGATCTGTGGCAGGGACTATACTGCTTACCCCGTATAAGCAGCTAAATTAAATATAAGCACAGACCCACAGCATCAATATAAACATATAAAAACGATATGACTATTACACGAAGCGCATCTTTTTGAAACAATATTAATAGAGGAGCATTTTTTTATTTTTTTATTAGGATCAACAAATATATTGGCGTCTATATTTTGCTGAAACATCAGAAACTAAAATAAATAATGCGCGAGATTTCTCCCGCGCATCTGGATTTCCGGTAAGCGCTGCGCCCTGTCAGGCGGCTCCAAACTTACTTTCCATTCGGGCCTTCATCGAAGCCGACGAAAATCTGGATATTCTGCTTGTCCGGCATCGGCAGCGAAATGCCCTTGTCGTTGAAAACGAACTGGGTCGCGGTATCGCCGTTGGTGATGGTGACGGCCTGCTTGTGCAGCTTGGAGTAGACCACCTGGTCCCCCTGGCGCACGGCCACGCGCACCGGCATGGTGATGGTGCCGTTCTTATATTTCGGGCCGGGCACAACCTTGCCAGCGGCAGCCACATCGATGGTGATCGTGCCGTTACCATACTGGCACGCGCGCGTCACATCGGTTAGCGATGCCTGATAGACGACCTGCGCCGGGTCCTTGTCGCCGCCCTTGGCATAGGTGCTGAAGAAGGCGGTGCCGTCACGCAGGGTCACTGTCGGGCAATAGGCGCGAAGCTCCGATGCGCTGATGCGCTTTGAACCTTCAGTCGCAAGATCGCCAGGCTTTTCGCTGCCGCTGGTCGTGCAGCCTGCGAGCGCTGTGAGCAAAACCGTTGCAAAGACTGGAAACAACGATGAACGATTCTGTGATGCTTTCTGCATAGAACGGGCTTCCCTGCACTAATCTGTTTGTTTGAGAGCGCCTGGATTTCATTGAAATCACCAGACCACCCCAATTTGTTCCGCCACACCATTTTCCAACCAGCAAAACCGCTTCGCACTTTTGCTGGAAATGAAACTTCTTCCTACCGCATTTCCGGACGCAAAACCGCTTCGCACTTTTGCTGGAAATGAAACTTCCTTCCTATCGCATTTCCGAACGCAAAACCGCTTCGCACTTTTGCTGGAAATGAAACTTCCTTCCTATCGCATTTCCGAACGCAAAACCGCTTCGCACTTTTGCTGGAAATGCTTTATACCACTGCGCACAAAACAGTGCGCGATGACGTTTTCCCGTTTTTTGCCGCGAAGAGCAACCCCACCCCCTCTGGGATGTTTTAATTTCTTGCGGCTTTTTTATGGACGCCCTATTGCATTTGCACAGCTTTGAAACGCATCCCAATAAGATGCGCGTCGAATGAGACTTGCGCAGCCGATCTGGGCAGATATCTGGAATGAAGGCCTGACGAAATGAAATATGTAAGCACACGCGGCGAAGCCCCGGTCCTGGGTTTTAGCGATGCATTGCTCGCCGGACTTGCCCGCGATGGCGGCCTCTATCTGCCGCAGGAATACCCCCAGTTTTCTCCAGAACAAATCCGCAGCCTGCGCGGTAAATCCTATGTCGATATCGCGCTGGCCGTGCTTACGCCGTTCACCGGCGGTGAAATTCAGCAGGCTGATTTCGAGCGCATGGTGCGCGAAGCCTATGGAACCTTCCGGCATGACGCCGTGTGCCCGCTGGTCCAGACCGGCGCGAATGAATTCGTGCTCGAACTTTTCCACGGCCCGACGCTCGCCTTCAAGGACGTCGCCATGCAATTGCTGGCGCGCATGATGGATTATGTGCTGGCAAGCCGTGGTGAACGCGCAACCATCGTCGGCGCAACCTCCGGCGATACCGGCGGCGCGGCAATCGAAGCCTTTGGCGGTCGCGACAATACCGATATTTTCATTCTGTTCCCGAATGGCCGCGTCTCGCCCGTCCAGCAGCGCCAGATGACCTCGTCGGGCTTCGCCAATGTTCATGCGCTCTCCATCGAAGGCAATTTCGACGACTGCCAGAACCTCGTCAAAGGCATGTTCAACGACCTCGCCTTCCGCGATGCGCTGTCGCTTTCCGGCGTCAATTCGATCAACTGGGCGCGGATCATGCCGCAGGTGGTCTATTACTTCACCGCAGCTCTCAGCCTCGGCGCGCCCGATCGTGCGGTGTCTTTCACCGTTCCGACCGGCAATTTCGGCGATATTTTCGCAGGCTATGTGGCCAAGCGCATGGGCCTGCCCATTGAGCGCCTGATCGTCGCCACCAACGACAACGACATTCTGTCGCGCACGCTCGACACCGGCGCTTATGAAATGCGTGGTGTGGCCCAGACCACCTCGCCATCGATGGATATCCAGATTTCGTCCAACTTCGAGCGTCTGCTGTTCGAAGCCCATGGCCGCGATGCCGCCGCCGTGCGCGGCCTCATGCAGAGCCTGAAGCAATCGGGCGGTTTCACCATTTCAGAAAAGCCGCTGTCGGCCATCCGCGCCGAGTTCTCGGCTGGACGTTCGACGGTTGCGGAAACGGCGGAAACGATCAAGTCGGTGCTGGCCGATGACGGCTATCTTCTCGATCCGCATTCCGCCATCGGCGTGAAAGTGGCTCGCGAAAATGTGTCCGGCGCAGCACCGATGGTGGCGCTCGCCACCGCGCATCCGGCCAAATTCCCCGATGCCGTAAAGGCTGCATGCGGTGTCGAACCGCAGCTTCCCGCATGGCTGTCGGACTTGATGCAACGAAAAGAAAGCTTCACAGTTCTTCACAACGACCTGAAAATCGTGGAAGAATATGTAAGCCGCCATTCCAGAGCCCACGCCTGAGACTCTGGAAAGGAAATTTGAGCCCGATCCCGTAGCCGGGTCGGGCCCAGGAAAAATCAGAGCGGGGAATGCAGGGAGCAGTTCGCTTATGGGTGTTGAAGTAACGCGTCTTCCCAACGGGTTGACGATAGCCACCGATACCATGCCGCATGTGGAAAGCGTGGCGCTGGGAATCTGGGTTAAAGCCGGCGCGAGAAACGAAGCCGCCGACCGGCACGGGATAGCCCACCTTCTCGAACACATGGCCTTCAAAGGCACGGAAAACCGCTCTGCCTGGCAAATAGCATCGGATATCGAAGATGTCGGCGGCGAGATCAACGCCGCAACCAGTGTCGAGACCACATCCTATTATGCCCGCGTGATGCGCGATGACATGCCGCTCGCCATCGATATTCTCTCCGATATCCTGACCGCATCGAAGTTCGACGAAGCCGAGCTTGAGCGCGAGAAGCAGGTGATCATGCAGGAGATCGGCGCGGCGCACGACACGCCGGACGATATCGTCTTCGACCGTTTCACGGAAACCGCCTATCGTCACCAGCCTATCGGCCGCGCCATTCTCGGCGAGCCGGATACGGTCATGTCCTTCTCCTCTGCTGATCTGCGCCAATATATGGACGAGCAGTACAGCGCCGACCGCATGGTGGTGACGGCTGCGGGCGGCGTGGACCACGATGCTTTCGTCAAGGAAGTTGAAAA
>JAEXXS010000305.1 GCA_023451915.1 Pseudomonadota bacterium
TCGACATAATCCACGCCCAGTTCTTCCAGCAGCGCGACAATCGACTTCTTGTCTTCGACTGAAAAATCAATGCCGGGCGTCTGCTGTCCGTCCCGCAAGGTCGTGTCGTAGATATAGATGCGTTCGCGTGCCATCAGTTTGCTCCCGACATCGGGGACGGACAGACAACGCCCGCTTTTACATTAATCCGTCCTCGCACGCTTCGCGGCTGCGGGCGGACGGTTGGCGTCTGTTGCCCGTCCCGCAAGGTCGTGTCGTAGATGTAGATGCGTTCGCGTGCCATAAGTGCCTGCCTGTCGGTGGGTCTGCTGTTCGTTCAACGTTACCGTTGCGGCCAATTATCTGTGTCGTAGTCTGGATGCTGGTAAGAGATCATCGTTCTTACGAATTCAATGCTCTCCGGATCCCGCTCGGTTGCATAGCCGGGAAGGTCTGCAAGTCCGCTTACATAGGGAAGCTGCTTTTCGATCCCCCATTGCACGGTCGGCTCAACTTCCTCCGGCGCATCGAACGCGCCAATGGCGAGCGCAACGCCATCGGGCGCTTCATAGGTCAACGGTGTTCCGCAGTCAGGACAGAAACCGCGCTGCACATGGTTGGAGGAGCGAAAACGCTTCGGCTCACCCCGCGTCCATTCCAGTTTTGCCTGATCGACGGAAACCAGCGGCGCATAGAAATTGCCGAAAGCCTTCTGGCACATGCGACAATGACAGATGGAGGCCGAGCCCAACGCGCCATCGACGCGGAAACGCACTGCGCCGCATTGGCAACCACCGGTATAAATCGGCTTGTTATCGAGCGTCATGTTGTCCTCCCCAATCAAAAACGCTGTCAGCCTACCACATCCCAGGTCGTCATGCGCTCACCCGTGGCAGGATCCTTACCATCCTTGAGCTGCACGCCTTCCGCAAGCAGCGCATCGCGGATGCGATCAGCTTCCGCGAAGTTCTTCTCCTTGATGAAGCGCAGGCGTTCCGCAATGCGCGCCTCGATGGCATCCGTATCGACATTCACCTTGGTAAATACCGGCACGTCCTCAGCTGTCACGAAGTGAGGATCGAGCAGGCCCATCAGCGCCATGCCCTCGCCCAAGGTCGCAATATCCTTGTTCTTGAACGCCTTGCGCAACGCGGTAATCGCGACCCAGCTGTTCAGATCATCAGACAGAGCTTCCGTCACTTCGCCGATTGCGGTGAGCTTTTCCGGCGTCACAAATCTGGCGTCACGGAGCAGACCATACCAGCGGCGCAGTTCTTCGGCGGATTCCGCCAGACGCTGCGCCGTCCAGTTGATCGGCTCGCGATAATGGGTTTGCAGCATCGACAGGCGCGCAGCCAGACCGACCCAACGGTCACGGACGGCGTTGTCGTCCCACTCACCCAGTTGCGGCAGGCCTTCATTCAGCACGTCGCGAATGGTGATGAAATTGCCGAGCGATTTCGACATTTTCTGCCCTTCGACCTGCAGGAAGCCGTTATGCATCCAGATATTGGCCATCCGCTCGGTGCCGAATGCGCAGCAGGACTGCGCGATTTCGTTTTCGTGATGCGGGAAGACCAGATCGATTCCGCCACCATGAATATCAAAGCGGTTCTTTTCCGGGTCATCGCATTTCAATCCGCCGCCAAATGGTTCCAGCAGCTTGGCCATCGACATGGCCGAGCATTCAATATGCCAGCCCGGACGCCCAAGCGTCTCAATGCCCGACGGCGACGGCCAGCCCGGCTCACCTTCCTTCGAAGGCTTCCACAGCACGAAATCCATCTCGTCGCGCTTGTAGGAGGCAACATCCACGCGCGCTCCCGCCAGCATTTCATCAAGCGAGCGGCGTGCCAGCGCGCCATAGCGCGGGCCGCCAAATGTCTTGACGCGCTCGTTCATGGCCGAAGGCGAGAACAACACGTGGTCTTCCGCCACATAGGCGACGCCGATGGCGACCAGACGGTCGATCATCGCGCGCATCTCGTCCATATGCTCGGTCGCGCGCGGCTGAACGCTCGGCGCCAGATTGCCGAGCGCCGTCACATCAGCCTGAAACTGCGCGTTGGTGCTTTCCGTCACCCGGCGGATGGCCTCGTTGAAAGGCAGCTCCGGATAATCGCGTGCGGCGCGCGCATTGATCTTGTCGTCAACGTCGGTGATGTTGCGCGCATAGGTGACATGGTCGGCCCCGTAAACCTGACGCAAAAGCCGGAACAGAATATCGAAAACGATGACCGGACGCGCATTGCCAATATGGGCAAAATCATAAACGGTGGGTCCGCAGACATACATGCGCACATTGTCGGCATCGATGGGGGAAAAATCCTCCTTCGTGCGGGTCAGCGTATTGTAAAGACGCAATTGCGGCGCATCAGCCATTGTAACCATTCCCCAAAATAACCAGCAGAATCCAAGTGAATTCAATGCACGACGGATCGCAGCCATCTGGCCGGGGCGTTATCATCCTGTTTTAGGAAAGGGAGACGAAAACGGCCGGGCCAGCAGGCTGCTAGCCAATAATGATCGCACAAATACAAATGTTCGTGGTCAGCGTTTTCATGGCAGCACTTATCCCTGTCCGGCGAACCACAGTCAAGCGCTTTTGCTCGGTGGCGATTATTTTGCCAGGAATTGAGATCGCCGAAATGTTGCATTTCTGCAACCCTCGTGACCCTTGACGGGCGTGAACCGGAATACCGCAAAACCGGCCCCAAACAGCCTTCATTCGGTCTCAATCCATCACAAAATGGTGAGTATGGATTGCTTAGGCGTAGCCGGAGATCGGTTGTTTCGAAAGCATTCGAAACTGGACGCTTCGGGGAAAGGAAGTAAAAATGTCTAAGAGTGAACTGCAACCGCGTCAGGACCGTTTGGTCGACAAATATCGTGAAATTGGCCCCGCAGCGCTCGTCGCCGCCTTGATGACGGCAGCAAAGCGCAGCAGTGCTGCCCGCAACGACAATCGTCGTCATTCGATTCTGGCCGTTAAAAAATTCGCCAAGTAAGCGGTAACGACCGCTATAAGTCGCACAAAGCGGTCAGAACATCGAAAGCTGACCGCCGGAACTGTCGTCCGGTTCCGTTTTGGCCTTGCGCTTTTGTGGCGCTTTGAGCGCTTCCGTCGTTTCTTCGACGCGCATTTGCAGGTCTGGCGTGGCGTTGCTCACCTTGTTGACCTTGTCCGAGACGGGTATCGCCTCGAAAAAATCCTCCTGCACCGGTCGCATGATGTGGGCCACTTCGCGCGGCAAATAGTGCTTGCAGTCGAGCCAGCGGGCAAAATCCTCCGGCTGCACGACCACTGGCATGCGCTCGTGGATTGGGCGCAGAAGCGCATTGGCGCTTGTCGTCAAAATGCCGCC
>JAEXXS010000357.1 GCA_023451915.1 Pseudomonadota bacterium
AGAGCCCAGAAGATGATAACAGCACTCATGCGGATTTCTCCTTCTCGACAACATCTGCTGCCCCGAAAATCGCAATCAGCGGCTTCTCATATTTCTGCTTGATCAGATCACGCCAGACCTGCGCTTCCTCTAAGTCGAGTACGTGAATGGTCAGTTCGCGGCGCGCGCTATGATGATCCACCCAGGCCGTGCCGGGGGTGGCCGTCACCACACAGGCGAGTACCGCCAGCGCCGTGCGATTTTCCAGTTCCAGCGGGATAACCACGAAGCCGGGACGACGCTTTCTTCCCGAAAGGATGATGCGCGCGACAGTGATATTCGATTGCAGAATATCGAGGCTGAACGTGACGAAAAGCCTGAGCATCGTCGGGATCGAGCGTAGGTGATTTTTCTGCGGTTGCAGCGCTGTCATGATCTGGCAGGCAAACAGCGCAATGACCGCACCAAGGATAAGCTGCGCGCGGGTGAACCCGTTCAGCAGCAACCAGAACAGAAGCAGTGACGCGAACAACAGCGGATATGGCAGGATTTTTCTCATTCTACCTCCGCCGTTTGCGCGCCCGTGGCCTTGGCCGCTTCATGCTGGACCTTGGGCGCTTTGAGGACACTGTTGATATAGTCGGACGGATGGTGCAGCGAGCGTGCCGTTTCGTCCATGTAGCGCATGGCGGGACCAGCCGCGATTGTCAGTGCAAGGCAGAGCGCCAGAAGCCCTGCAATCGGCACCACTTCGCGTACCAGAAC
This sequence comes from Pseudomonadota bacterium, assembly GCA_023451915.1. The sequence goes on from JAEXXS010000357.1 coordinate 745, forward strand.
ACGCGGCACATTGCCTTCCAGCGACGCCCAGAAAGTACGGATGCCGGTACGCGTCATCGCGATCAGCGCCGAAAGGCCGGACAGCAGGATCAGCGCAATCAGCACCCAGCTTGCCGGGCTGACCGGCATGGCTAACTGCGGCGCTGCCCCATCGCCATTGAAGACCGCAGCAAGAATGAGGAACTTTGCGATGAATCCCGAAAATGGCGGCAAGCCGATCAACAAAATGGCGCAGATCGCGAAGAAGGTGCCAAGGATGGCAAGGGTCGCGGGCAAGACCGCGCCGACCTCTTCCTCCTCTTCTTCTTCCTCGTCATCGCCATAAGCTTCCATCGTCACGGCAAGAACATTGGCGGCGGCGTCCTGTCCGCGTTCGACCAGTTCGATCAACAGGAAGAATGCGGCAATCGTCAGCGTGGAACTGACCATATAAAACAATGCTGCTCCAGCCATGGCCGTATTGCCGCTGCCGATGGCAGCCAACAGCGTGCCCGAGGAAACGAGAATGCTGTAGCTTGCGAGCCTGCCCATCGCCTGTGACGCGACCACGCCGATCAGGCCGAAGGCAAGCGTGACCATGCCGCCGAAATAGAGCCAGTCATTGCCGAAACCGTAAGACGAGCCAGCGCCGATGCCGAACATCAACGGCGACAGGCGCAGCAGCACATAAATGCCGACCTTGCTCATAATCGCGAAGATCGCGGCAACCGGCGCTGCGGCCGCCGTATAGGTCGGAGCAAGCCAGAAGTTAAGCGGCCACATGCCCGCCTTGATCAGGAATGCAACGCCCAGAACCGCGGCACCGGCTTCAAGCAGCATCCGGTCTTCAGGCGCAACCTGGGTGATCCGCTGTGCGAGATCCGCCATATTGAGCGTTCCGGTGACACCATAGATCAGGCTCACGCCGATCAGAAACAGCGACGACGCCACAAGATTGACCGCGATATAATGGAGCCCCGCCTTGACGCGGGCCGGTCCGGAGCCATGCAGCGCCAGACCGTAGGAAGCGGCCAGCATGACTTCAAAGAAAACGAACAGATTGAACAGATCGCCGGTGAGAAATGCGCCGTTCAGCCCCATCAGCAAAAGCTGGAAAATCGTGTGGAAATGCGGGCTGGCCTTGTGCCAATGCGCCAATGCAAAGCTGAGCGCCGCCATGCCAAGCAGGCTTGCCAGCAACAGCATCATCGCCGCCAGCCTGTCGAGCACCAGCACGATGCCAAACGGCGCGGGCCAGTTGCCGATCAGATAGACGATCGCTTCCGGCGCTTTTTCGCTGGCCATGCCGACAAGCATGCAGGCAATGCCGATCAGGCCGAGCGTCGCAAGCGAATTGATCGCCATCTTTAGCTTGCGGTTGCGCTCGTCGATCAACAGCAGGACCGCTGCCGTCACGAGCGGCAGAAGGATCGGAGCAACGATGAGATGTGATTTCCAATCCATCATCAGTTCTCCTTGCCGTCGACATGGTCGGTGCGTGTCAGACCGCGCGAGGCGAGCAGCACGACAAGGAAGAGCGCTGTCATGGCGAAGCCGATAACGATTGCCGTCAGCACGAGCGCCTGCGGCACCGGATCGGTATACTGCGCCGCCTGTACGTCCATGCCGGAGTCGAGCACCGGCGCAGCGTTGGAACGCAGCCGCCCCATCGAGAAAATGAACAGATTGACCGCATAAGATATCAGCGAGAGGCCAATGGCCACCTGAAAAGTGCGCGGGCGCAGCACCAGCCAGACGCCGGACGCCATCAGCACACCGATTGCGAGAGCAAGAACCAGCTCCATCAGTTCTCCTCCTTCGCAGTCGCTGCGGCGAGTTTCTCGACGCGATGTTTACGGATCGATTGGTGCGCCAGCGCGATCAAAACGATGACGGTTGCACCCACAACGAGCGTGAATACACCGAAATCAAACAGCAATGCGCTCGCCATCGGCATTTTCCCGACATGCGGTATCTCCACATATTGGAAGAATGTTGTCAGGAACGGATAGCCGAACAGAAATGCACCCGACCCAGTTGCCGCTGCGCTGAGCAGGCCAATGCCGATCCAGCGCAGGGGCAGAATGCGCAGTCGGTCTTCAACCCAGCGCGTGCCGGCTGCCAGATATTGCAGGATGAAGGCAATCGCCAGCGCGACACCGGCCGCGAAACCGCCGCCCGGCAGATCGTGCCCGCGCAGGAACAGATGCACGGCCAGAACGATGATGACCGGGAACAGCCATTGCATGATGACCGACGGCACAGCCAGATAATCGTTCAGCGTTTCGCCCGCCTTGCGGTCAGGCATGGCTTCGTCATAGGCGTCCTGAATCTTCTGCTGGGCCGTTGAGCCGGTGGAATCCGGTGCCGGACGGAAACGACGCAGCAGTGCAAAGACGGTCAGGCCGACAATGCCGAGAACGGCAATTTCACCGAATGTATCGAAGGCGCGGAAATCAACCAGAATGACATTCACGACATTCTTGCCGCCGCCGCCTGAATAGGCGTTTTGCAGGAAATAATCGCCGATGCTGTTGGGCGAGGGTCGCGTCATCATCGCATAGGCAATGATCGAAACACCGACCCCACTGGCAACCGCCAGCAACAGATCGCGATAGCGGCGGATACGCGGGCCGATCTTCATCGGAACGGGATCAGGATCTTCCCAACGCTTGGGCAGCCAGCGCAACCCGAGCAAAAGGAGGACCGTCGTGACGATTTCTACCAGAAGCTGCGTCACCGCAAGGTCGGGCGCCGACAGCCAGACGAAAGTGATGCAGGTGATGAGCCCTGCCCCGCCAAGCAAGATCAGCGCAGCCAGACGGTGAAACTTGGCCTGATAGGCCGCACCGACGGCGCAGGCGCAGCCAAGCAGCCAGAGACCGGCGAAAATCGGATCGACCGGCTGCAGCCCCAAAGTGCCTGAGTGTAAACTGCCCTCGATCAGCGGCCAGCCAGCGACTACAACTGCCACAGCAACGATGATGCGCAACTGCGGCTGCAGGCGGCGTGTGCTGAGGAAATTCTCAGCCTTGCGCGCCCAGTTCCACGATAACGTCACCAGTACGCGTTCGAAAATGCGCTGGCCTTGCAGGTGCCGGAACAGGGGCGGCCCATCCTCGCTGGTCGCCAGATAGTTTTTCAGGCACCAGTGCAAGAGCACGCCGCCAATCATCGCGACAATACTCATCATCAGCGGCAGGTTGAAACCATGCCAGACCGAGAGACTATATTCCGGTGTCGCATCGCCAAGCACCGAGCGCACCGCCGAATGCAGGAATGGGCCAATCGACAGGCCAGGAACGATACCGATCAGAAGGCAGAGCATGACAAGAAGCTCGATAGGACGGCGCATCCAGTGCGGCGGTTCATGCGGCTCACGCGGCAGATCGTGCGGCGGCGGGCCGAAGAAGGTCGAATAGATGAAGCGGATCGAATAGGCGACCGTGAAGATGCTGGCGAGCGTCGCCACGTAAGGCGTGATCGTGTCGAGCCAGGATGCAAGATGCGTCTCGACCGCCTCGGCAAAGAACATTTCCTTGGAAATGAAGCCATTCAGCAGCGGAACGCCAGCCATGGCAGCGCTCGCCACCATGGCAAGTGTCGCCGTATAGGGCATTAATCGGAACAATCCACTCAGGCGGCGCATATCGCGCGTGCCGGTTTCATGGTCGATGATGCCTGCCGCCATGAAAAGCGATGCCTTAAAGATGGCATGGTTGACCATATGGAAGATGGCGGCCACCGCAGCAAGCGGACTGCCAAGGCTCAACAGCGCCGTAATCAGACCCAGATTGCTGATCGTCGAATAAGCGAGCAGTCCTTTGAGATCCTGCTGAAACACGGCAAAGAAGCTTGCCAGCAAAAGCGTGATCAGCCCCGCAGAACCCAATATCCAGAACCATTCTTCGGTTCCGGCCAGTACAGGCCACAGGCGGGCCAGCAGAAATACACCGGCCTTCACCATCGTCGCCGAATGGAGATAGGCCGAAACAGGCGTCGGCGCGGCCATGGCGTTCGGCAGCCAGAAATGGAACGGAAACTGCGCGCTTTTGGTGAAAGCAGCGAGCAGGATCAAAACAAGCGCGACGGTATAAAGCGGGTGCGTGCGAACCTCGTTGCCCGCAGCCAGTACCACATCAAGATCGTAACTGCCGACGATATGGCCAAGCAGCAGCATACCGGCGAGCAGGCAGAAGCCGCCAATGCCCGTAACCGTCAGCGCCATACGCGCGCCATCGCGCGCACTGGCATTGTGATACCAGTAGCCGATCAGCAGAAACGAGAAGATACTCGTCAGTTCCCAGAACACAGCAAGCAGGATGATATTGCCGGAGAGGACGACGCCGAGCATCGATCCCATAAACGACAGCAGGAACGAGAAGAAGCGCGGCACAGGATCGTCCGGCGACATGTAATAGCGCGCATAAATCACGACCAGAAGGCCGATGCCGGTGATCAGCATGGCGAACAGCCAGGCAAAACCATCCATGCGCAGCGTTACATTGAGGCCGTAGGCGGGCAGCCAGTCGACCGTGCCGCGCAGCACCTTCCCATCCGAGACAATCGGATAAAGACTGGCCGTGAGAATGAAGGCGACAAGAGCGATAGCTGCCGTGAACCAAGCGGAACCGCTTCGGTCGGCGCTCCTGAAAAGACCCGTGACGACGCTGCCAATAAAAGGAAGAAGGACAAGCAGGAAAAGCATTCTGCCGTCCATCGTCATGCGCCCAAGGCCTCCAATCCGCTCTTACGTTTTATAATCACACACATCTCACCCGAAAGCTGTTCAAACTTCTTGGGATGCGCTCCATTTTGTCTTAATTTCCGGGCGCAAAACCGTCAGGCACTTGCAGGAAATATAGGGTCAACTGATCCAGCGCATGCGCAGCTCAGGCAAGCAGCAACTGAAATGCTCCGGTCAGATGTTGTGAGGAATCATATATTCCGATGTCGTTATTATGACCGGCCCACCAATATATTGGCAATAGCTTTTGATCGTTTATCTGGGAAAAATCAGAGACTTATCGCAATTATCGAGCTTTTTTACCGCTGAATTCACTGCAAATCTCTTTCTTTCACAATCACCCTACCCCTGCAACCTTACCTTGAAGGGCAGCTTGCCGCGAAAATCATGCAGGCGAATGATAGAAACGAGGCATCGCCGTCCAAAAGATTCTTATCAGGCTTCGCCTTCAAATAAGGTCTCCACCAGCTTGGCGGCTTGAACACGAATATCTGGAACAGCAGTCGACTCCCAGAAGACGCCCTTCGTGACCGGGCCGATGGCAAAGAAAGAGCCCGAGGGTTCACCGCGCGCGTTGATCAACTGGAAATCCTTGGTGACATCGAGACCAAGATCGAGCGCATCGGGCTTTGCCAGTCCATGCTCCATGAGGCCGAGCAAAGCCGGATTGCGTGTCGTTGAAAACCTTGGGTTTCCGCCGCGGCAATCGATGATGGTCGCAATTTTCAGCTTCTGGAACGAACCCGTATGGCGCTCGCGATAGCGGATCGTCATATCCGTCTCATTTTCCTGCACCGAAAGAAGCCGCCCGGAAGCGATCTCAAGCTGTCCCGAAGCGCGTGCCGCGTCGATCCGATCAGCCACCGCAGGCGCCATGCGATGACGATGCGTGTCCCACCAAGGCCGCAGATGACGCAGAAAACTTTCGCGTTGCGCCAGCGGCAACCGCGTCCATATCTGCTGCGTATGGGGCCTGAGCGCATCCATGACGGCCCGCCAGTTTGAACCCGCTGTCTCGGCCTCCTGCATCAAAGCGCGAACACGGCGCAAGAGGCCGACAATACCGGAGGCGACGAATAATGAATCGGCATCAACCTCAAATGGTTCTACCGCCGCGTGGCGCGCAGGCACCAATCCGCGCCGGGAGATCGCGTGAATGGTTCCCTGATGCCCACGATCAAGCAGCGACAGCACGCTATCGACCATCGACAGTCCGGTTCCGAAGATCGCCACCGGAGCATTCGCCGGAATGTCGAAATAGCCGTTGCTGGACCAGTATTCAGCGACATTCGCCCCGGAAACGGCGATTGCCGTTTCATTGCCCGTTGCGACGATCACGGCATCTGCCGAGACGAGCTCGCCTGTCGCCGTGACGACGGCAGGCTTAACGCCGTCGTGGACAACGTCGACAATCTCACGTTGATCGACGACCAATCTCGGTGTGTCGCCTGCACGGTATTTTTCGACGAGATCGTTCAGATAATCGCGGTAAAGCCTGCGGGGTGCGAAAGACTGCGGTTGCCATTCATTGGCGATTTGCGCGCTCGCTGCTGTTTGGTGGTGATGAAGCCAGTTCAGGAAATGATCGGGTTGGCCGGGAAAAGCGCTCATATTGCTGGCGCGAACATTGAGGAGGTGACTGGGATTTTCCGTGGAATAGGCGATTCCCCTGCCGATCTGGCCGGAGCGCTCAAAAATGCGAACCATCGCTTCGCGCGAGCGCTCCACCAACTGCGCTGCAAGAATGACGCCGCTCGCGCCGCCGCCGATAATGACAAAAGACTTCAAACTATCGTGACCTATCCCATTTTGCGACGGTTTCGCCATCTGAACTGGTTCCGTCGTCCTTCCCATAATCCCACCAATTTAATAAGATTCCAACATCGTACCCAAGATGTAAACCCCGGATTGGTTGGGAATTTCTCCACAACGCACAGGCTCTGCCCGTCGTCTTAGATCAATATGGAAACAATGGCGGCTTCACCATCCCAATTTGTTGACAGTGTGTCTCTGAAAAGCGGGCTGGCGTTGAACGGTTTGACGCCAATATCTTGGGGCACGTCATGAAGGTAACTTCTGGACATGCTGCATCGTAAGATATGTCAGGAAGTTCACAACCTATTGCAACATCAGGATTAGAACGAATGAACAACAGCCATCTCGCATCCATCAAGAAGCGTCGCACCCAGTATGCTCTTGGCAAGAACCTCCCGATCGCCAAGGAACAGGTTGCGGAACTGATCCGCGAAGCCGTCAAGCATACGCCTTCGTCGTTCAACTCCCAGAGCTCGCGTGCCGTCATCCTGTTTGGCGCTGAAAGCGACAAGCTGTGGAACATCGCCAAGGAAGAATTGCGCAAGATCGTTCCTGCCGATGCCTTTGCGCAGACGGAAGGCAAGCTCAACAGCTTCGCAGCCGGTGCGGGCACGGTTCTCTTCTTCGAAGACCAGAACGTTGTGAAAGGCCTGCAGGAACAGTTCGCCCTTTACGCCGACAACTTCCCGGTCTGGTCGGAACAGTCGGGCGGCATGGCGCAGCATTCGGTATGGACCGCCCTTGCCGACGCCGGTATCGGTGCCAGCCTTCAGCATTACAACCCGCTGATCGACGCAGAAGTTGCCAAGACCTGGGATATTCCGTCGTCGTGGAAGCTGCGCGCCCAGATGCCGTTCGGCTCCAACGAACAGCCTTTCGGCGAAAAAGCCTTCATGGATGATGGCGAGCGCTTCAAGGTATTCGG
>JAEXXS010000207.1 GCA_023451915.1 Pseudomonadota bacterium
GTGTCACGCCTTCGGCCACCATCAACGAACTTGCGGTCTTTACCGTGACCGAACAATCGACGATGAGCCGCACGCTCGATTCGCTTGAAGAGCAGGGTTATATCCGCCGTCAGGCGCGGGCCGAAGATATGCGCATCCGTGATATTTCGATGACCGAAGAAGGGCGCAACATCTTCAACGAAGCATGGCCGACCATGTATGACCTGCTGTTGCAATTGTTTGAAGGCATCGATGAAGACGAACACCGTGCCTTTGTCGGCACCTTGCAGAAAATGCTGCGCAATATCCGTAAAAACGAACTTTGATATTATATTGAAAAATAAGCCGACCCGCTCATGTGAGCGGATCGGCTTTTTTTGGTTCAATCCGTCGCGCGTGACGGGATCAGCGCGGTCGCAACAGCGGCCAGAGCGGCGACGATGGCAAAGATATAAAAGTTCCACTGCGGGCCGACATTGAGGCTTGCGATCAAGCCGCCCAGGAGCGGACCCGACAGCGCGCCGATGCGTGAGAAGCTCAGCGCCCAGCCGGTTCCGGCGGAGCGGATCGAAGAATCGAGCCGCTGGGCCAGAAAGCCTGTCAGAACCAGCGATGCCGACACGGTGCCGAAACCGGCGATTGCCACAAACACATAGTTCATCAGCAGCGAGCCCTTGAAGGCGAGCGCCACAATGCCAAGCGCGCCCAGCGCATAGGAACAGGCAACCGTGCGGCGCACGCCGAACCGGTCCGCCCATGTGCCCAATACGATACCGCCGATTGCCGAGCTGAGGCTGAAAACGGCAAGGAACAGCAGGCTGTTGCCAAGATCATAGCCGTTCTTGCGCATGATCTGCGGCAGCCATTGCGCGAGACCATAGACCAGCAGCAGCCCCATGAAGAGCGCGATCCAGAAGCAGGCGGTTTCGAACGCTTTTTTTGGCGAGAAAATTTCACCGAAAACGGTGCGCCAGCCAACCTTGCCATGCTTGCGGACAATCGCCGCCGGAACCCCGACGCCCATGCGCTGCGCCGTCTTGCGCGCCGCATCATGCTTGCCCCGCTGGACCAGCGATTCCACACTTTCCGGCAGGAAGGCCAGGAAGATCGGAACGAACAGCAAAGGCACCGCGCCGATCAAAACGATGGTGCGCCAGCCATGGGCTTCGAGAAAGCCGCGACCGCAGAGCGCGGCGGCGAGCAATCCCATGGAATAACCCGAATACATGAGCCCATAATTGAAGCTCTTCTTCTTCACCGGGGAATATTCGACCGTCAGGGCTGCCGCGACCGGAATAATTCCGCCAAGACCGATACCCGAAATGAAGCGGCTCAAACCGAAAATGAAGGGTGACGGCGCCATGGCGCTGACAATCATGCACAGCGAAAACACGGTGATGCAGGCGATGAACAGGGGTTTACGTCCATGAAGCTCGCTCAGCGTGCCCGCAAGGATGCCGCCGATCAGCATGCCGATTACCGTATAGCTGCCGATGGCGCCAAGCTCAATCGGCGTCAGTTGCCAGACCGGATCGACCGACAAGGCGGGCAGAATGGCCCCGATGACACCGACATCATAGCCTTCCGCGAAAATCGCGAGCCAGCACAGGCAGACGACGAGAAGGCTTTTGCCTGCCGAGATTTCCTTTCCGGCAATAGCCGGCGCGTCTATGCTCTGGGCTTGAGACATAGCTTTCCCCTTTTATTTTTAATTCGCGAAGCGCGCACTTTGTCAGAGCGTCGCGATTGTCTTCAGCGCGCCATCGAGCGCGATACCCTGTTCGTCCAGCAGGGCGGCTTGCCGCAGACGCCGCAGCCAGGCCGCGCCGTCCTCTCGCTCGCTTAGAGCGGGCAAGGCGGACAGGACGCGGTCGAATTTCGACAAACCGCGCGAATGCGTATCGGAATAGCCCTTCACCAGACGGCGGCAGCCAAGAACCTCGACCGCGAGATCGTAGTTTTTGGGCAAGGCGGCCAGCGCCTGTTTCAGCCAGGCTTCGCGATGTTCGACCTCACGCTGATGGCGCAGGCTGCCGCGCCGGAAACGACGCAGGCCCGAGACGACATAAAGCCCGGTGAACCAGAACAGCGTTCCCGTATTTACCCGGCGACCCTTGCTGATGCGCTTATCGAGCCAGGCAAAGAGTTTTGGCCGATTTTCGATCCAGGCGCCGATGCCTTTTGGCAAGGTCCCACACACTTCTTCCATGCGCGGATGCATATATTCGGTCGTATAGGCAATCTGGTCTTTCTTGAGGCCGATTTCCTTACGCACCCGCTCGAAGCGCGAGCCCCGCACCTTGATATCGGCCACCCGAACCACATCGTCATAGGCCATGGCGACAGCGACATATTTTGCCGCCTGTTCGGTGAAGGCAAAGCCATGCGCCGCACCGCCATGATCGCGATCAGCCTTGAGCAAGGCCGCGCAACGGGTCAGATATTCATCCGCATAGGCGGGGTCCTGAAACTCGGTCAATTTCTTGATGCCCGCAAAAAGCATCGGATGACATTCACCCGGAAACTCATCGCGAATGCGCCTGATAAGCCCGTTCAGTGCTGGATGATCGGCCCGCTCCGGCAGAGGATCGAGCCGCTTTGCGGGCGTTGCCGCCAGCTTGTCATTTGCACCGCCAAGCGCACGCTGATAGGCAGCTTCAAAGGCTCGGAGACTTGCCTCGATACCTTTGCCGCCAGACTTGATGGTCGCTTCAAAGGCGGCCTTGTCGAAAGGCAAAGCGCCGGAAGCGGCAAGCGCGCCGAACAAAGCCGAAGACACCACGCTGCCGCTCTTCGTTGCCAAAGCTTCCATGTCGAAAGCAATGGTCTTGCGTGCGGCAAAAGCTGTCGCGTCCTCCACGACCACCGGATTGCCGGTGCCGTCACCGGGCTTTTCCTTTTCGCCCACCGCGAAAGAGCGATGCGTGGAGGTAATGAGCAAGGTCTTGTCCGGCGTCACGAGGCCGCGAAGCACCGAGCGCCCCGCTTCCATCAATTCAGCCGCGATGACGATATCGACGTCGCCGGGTGTGGGCATCAGTGACAGGATCGGATGCGCACCCTCGCGGGCCCGCAACAGCTCAAGATAATAGATCGTCGCGCCAGTTCTCTGCGCCACGCCGGGCACGGAGGTGGTCTGCGCGACCCAACCATTGTTTTCCGCCAGCGCCACAACCCAGTCGGCGAGGACGCCGCCGCCCTGGCCGCCCATGGCGAGAATGGCAATCGATAGCGGCTTGTCCTGCGAAAGAAGAGCGGACGGCGATGCATTTAGTGTGGCCATGGCCTGTTCCTCAATCCGCAAAGACAATGCGCGACGCGCGGCGGCGCTTTTGCAGCCAGCCAATGACGCCGGAGCGCAGGCGATGCATGAACTTGTCCCAACCCGTCGGATTATGGATCACATCGGCGCGATAGAAAGACGGGCACAGAACCGCGGCTTCCGAAACCTCGCCGCAATTGCCGCAGCCGACGCAGGAATTGTCGATGGCCGCGACCGGATCGTCCTTCAGCGGATCGTCGGTGTGCTTGACCGAAAGCGACGGGCAGCCCGACAGACGGATACAGGCGTGGTCGCCGGTGCACACATCCTCATCGACGCCGAAACGCTGTTTGACCATCCGCTTGCCGTCCTTGACGGCCTTGGCGAATTGCGGCTTCACGCGGCGCTGCTTGTTGAGCATGCATTCCGACGAGGCCACGATGATCTTCGGGCCTATGTCTTCCGTCGTCAGCGCTTCTTTCAGCGTGTCGCGCATCTTTGCAACGTCATAGGTGTGGTCGATCTGGCGAACCCAGCCCGCTCCAATCCCCTTGACTGCATCGACGATGGAATTGTTGGTCTTGCGGCGCGGATTGATCGCTCTGGAGGACATCACATCCTGACCGCCCGTGGCCGACGAATAATAATTGTCGACCACGAGGATGACGCCATCCTGCTTGTTGAAAACAGCATTGCCGACCGAAGTGGCAAGACCGTTGTGCCAGAAACCGCCATCGCCCATCACCGAAATGGAGCGCTTGCCCGCAGGCACGTTGAAAGCCGAAGCCGAGGCGGGACCAAGGCCATAGCCCATGGTCGTGCCGCCGATATTGAATGGCGGCAGAATGGAAAAGAGATGGCAGCCGATATCGGCAGAGACGTGATGCACGCCCAGCTCCTTTTCCACCAGCTTCATGGCGGCGAAGATCGGGCGCTCCGGACAACCGGTGCAGAAACCGGCAGGGCGCGGCGGCACCACTTCGGCCAGCGCCTTGACGCGCTCATCGGCCAGAACCGGCGACGGATCAGGCAGCGGCGGACGGTTGCCCAGCAATTGCGGAGCATGGGCATCGAAGAATGCCGTCAGGCCCTTCAGAAGGACAGGCGTGGTATATTCGCCGCCCAGCGGCAGCACATCCTTGCCGGACAGTTTCGTCTGGATATCGCGGCGGCGCAGCAGCGTATGCAGCGCCTGCTCGATATATTCAGGCGCGCCCTCCTCCAGCATCACCACGGCTTTTTTGCCAGCAACGAAGTCGATGACTTCATCGTCTATCATCGGATAGGCGACATTCATCACATAGAGCGGAACCCGGCTTTCGCCGTAAACATCGGCCAGCCCCATTTGCTGCAAAGCGCGCATGGCGCTGTTGTAAAGCCCGCCTTGCAGGATGATGCCGACATCGCCCTCTTTCGGGCCGAAATATTCATTGAGACGGTTGGCTTTGACGAATTCGACGGCCGCCGGCCAGCGCTTTTCCAGCTTTTCCTTCTCATGCAGGAAAGATGCGGGCGGCAGGACGATGCGATTGACGTCGCGCCTTGGATTTTCCAGCGCTTCGGCCAGCGTGTGGGCAGGCCGCTTGTTATCCTTCGCCACGAACTGACCATGCACATGGCAGCTGCGAATGCCAACCTGCAACATGACGGGCGTGTTGGAGGCTTCCGACAGTTCAAAGCCTTTTTCAACGGCTTCCACGATCGAAGGCAGGTTGGGTCGCGGGGTCAAAAGCCACATTTGCGATTTCATCGCATAGGCATGGCTGCGCTCCTGCATGATGGAGGAGCCTTCGCCATAATCCTCGCCGATGATGACCAGCGCGCCGCCAGTCACACCGCCAGAGGCGAGATTGGACAGGGCGTCAGAGGCGACATTGGTGCCAGCCGTCGATTTCCACGTCACTGCGCCACGCACTGGATACATCACGGAAGCGGAAAGCATGGCCGCAGCCGCTGCTTCCGATGCGGACGATTCGAAATGAACGCCCAGATCTTCCATCACGTCCTTCGCGTCCGCGAGAACGTCCATCAGGTGGGAAATCGGCGAGCCCTGATAGCCGCCGACATAGGAAACGCCCGACTGCAACAGCGCCTTGGTGATGGCGAGAATGCCTTCACCGCTGAAAATATCGCCTTCGCCGAGCTTCAGATCCTCGACCTCACGGGCGAATGAGCGCTCCGCCATATCAATTCCCCTTTTCCGTTCGCCGGAATATCAATTCATTTGCATCAGCATATTTTCCAATTCTAAACTGTGTCAATAGCGCTTTTCAGAACGATTATAATTATTGCATTTGCATATTTCTGTTTGGGCGCTTTTTGCAGCACCCAGGGGCAATACGGCAAAGACTATGATTTTTTCGCTTGACGCGCCAGAACTCCCAATCATATTTTAAGCTTAAAATAATTAACCGGCTCCGTTCGGCAAATATCGGTCGGCAGCATATCGGAAAGGGAACTCAACATGCGTATCGTGTGTATTGGAGGAGGTCCGGCCGGCCTTTATTTCGGCCTTCTGATGAAGAAGCTTCATCCAGAACATGACATTACGGTCGTGGAGCGCAACCGCCCCTATGACACCTTCGGCTGGGGCGTGGTGTTTTCCGACGCGACCATGGAATCCATGAAAGTCTGGGACCCGGAAAGTGCGGCTGAAATCCAGGACGCCTTCAATCACTGGGACGATATCGAGGTGCTGTTCAAAGGCACGCGCCAGCGCACCAGCGGTCACGGCTTTGTCGGCATCGGGCGCAAGCGCCTGCTCAACATTCTTCAGGCGCGCTGCGAAGCGCTCGGCGTGAAGCTTCAGTTTGAAACCGATGTGGAAAGCGATCTCGATTTCCCCGACGCCGATCTCATCATCGCTTCGGACGGCCTGAACTCCCGCATTCGCAATCGCTATGAGGATGTGTTCCAGCCCGATCTGATCGTGCGGCCCAATCGCTATATCTGGCTTGGCACGGAAAAGCTTTTCGACGCCTTCACCTTCGATTTCCGCAAGACCGATCACGGCTGGTTCCAGGCGCATATCTACAAGTTCGACGACAAGACCTCGACCTTCATCATCGAAACCACCGAGGAAGCCTATCTGGCGCATGGTCTGGACCAGATGGACCAGACAGCTTCCATCGATTTCTGCGAAAAGCTCTTTGCGGAAACGCTGGAAGGCGCACCGCTGATGACCAATGCGCGCCATATGCGCGGCTCGGCCTGGCTGAACTTCAACCGCCTGATTTGCGGAAAGTGGAGCCACTTCAACGGCAATTCCCATGTCGTGCTGATGGGCGACGCCGCCCACACCGCACATTTCGCCATCGGATCGGGCACCAAACTTGCCATCGATGATGCGATTGAGCTGGCGAACCAGTTTCAGAAGCTTGGTCACGGCAAGGAAGGCATTCCTGAAGTCCTGCATGCCTATGAGGAAATCCGCCGGGTCGATGTGGCACGCATTCAAAATGCGGCGCGCAACGCCATGGAATGGTTCGAGGTTGTCGGCCAACGTTATGCCGATACGCTTGAGCCGGAACAGTTCATGTATTCCATGCTCACCCGTTCGCAGCGCATCAGCCACGAAAATCTGCGCCTGCGCGACAAGAACTGGCTCGAAGGCTATGAGCGCTGGTTCGCCCGCAAACAGGGGCTGAACGTGACGGAAGACGAGCGTTGCCTGCCGCCGATGTTCACGCCCTACAAGCTGCGCGGCGTGACATTGCCAAACCGCATCGTCGTGTCGCCCATGGCCATGTATTCCGCGACCGACGGCCTGATCGACGATTTCCATATGGTGCATCTCGGCAGCCGCGCCATGGGCGGCGCGGGTCTGGTCTTTGCCGAAATGACCTGCGTGTCGCCCGATGCACGGATTACCCCCGGGTGTCTGGGCATCTGGAACGATGCGCAGGCCGAAGGCTGGAAGCGCGTTGTCGATTTCGTGCACAACAACAGCAATGCCAAGGTTGGCATGCAAATCGGCCATGCCGGGCGCAAAGGGGCAACCAAGCTTGCATGGGAAGGAATCGACCAGCCGCTGGACGAGGGCGCATGGCCGCTTCTGTCCGCTTCCGCCCTGCCCTATCTCAAGCACAGCCAGACGCCAAAAGCGATGGACCGCGCCGACATGGATCGGGTGAAAGCGGACTTCGTCGCCGCAACCAAACGCGCCGCAGAAGCGGGCGTCGACTGGCTCGAACTGCACTGTGCGCATGGCTATCTTCTGTCGAGCTTCCTCTCGCCGCTCACCAACCGGCGCGAGGATGAATATGGCGGCTCTTACGAAAACCGTGCGCGTTATCCGCTGGAAGTCTTCCACGCAATCCGCGAAGTCTGGCCTCAGGACAAGCCGATTTCGGTTCGTCTTTCCTGTCATGACTGGTTTGAAGGCGGCAACACGCCGGAAGATGCGGCGATCTTTGCCGATATGTTCAAGGCCGCAGGCGCTGATCTGATCGACTGTTCGTCGGGTCAGGTCTGGAAGGAAGAAAAGCCGGTCTATGGCCGTCTGTTCCAGACCCCCTTCTCCGACAAGATCCGCAACGAAATCCACATTCCGACGATTGCCGTCGGTGCGATTTCGGAAGCCGATCATGCCAATTCGATCATCGCCGCCGGACGCGCCGATCTCTGCGCCGTGGCCCGCCCGCATCTTGCCGATCCCTCATGGGCGCTGCATGAGGCGGCGAAAATCGGTATCAACTCCATCGCATGGCCGAAGCAATATCGCTCCGCCAAATATCAGTATGAAGCCAATCTCGCCCGTGCAGCCGCAGCGCCGCAAGGCGCGAAGTAACGGGAGATTGCGATGAACGATGCCGCTATTGGTCTTGCCCTTTCCGGCAAACACGCGCTGGTCACCGGCGCTGGTAGCGGCATCGGCGCTGCTATCGCGGTCGGCCTTGCGCGCGCCGGGGCCAATGTGACCCTGGCGGGCCGCCGCCGCGAGCCGCTGGAAGCAACTGCCGCCCTGCTGGACTGGCAGCGATGCTTCATTGCCGATGGCTTCGACGTGACAAACCGCGAAGCCATCGAGACCGGCCTGAATGGTGCGCGCACCGCTTTCGGGCCCGTCAGCATTCTTATTAACAATGCCGGGGAAGCGCCGAGCGCCCCTTTCGAGAAAACCAGTCTCGATATGTGGAGCCGCGTTCTCGATGTCGATCTGACCGGCGTTTTCAATGTGACGCAGGCGACCCTCGATGACATCAAGGCGGGCGGCAAAGGCGGGCGCATCATCAATATCGCGTCGACGGCGGGCCTGAGCGGCTATGCTTATGTCTCGGCCTATTGTGCTGCAAAGCACGGGGTCGTCGGCCTCACCCGCGCGCTGGCGCTGGAACTGGCCCGCAAGGGCGTAACCGTCAACGCCGTTTGTCCGGGCTTTACCGACACGCCGATCATTTCTCGCTCGATTGCGGCCATTGTCGCCAAGACCGGGCGGTCGGAGGACGATGTTCTGGCAGAATTCGTCAAGGCGAACCCGCAGGGACGCCTGATACAGCCGGAGGAAGTGGCTGAAACCGTGCTGTGGCTTACATCGCCCGGCGCGCAATCGATAACTGGACAGGCGATCGCAATCGCCGGTGGGGAGGTAATGGCAGGATGAACGACGGCACAATTTCGATGGCGAGCAATCTGAAGCCTTTCAAGGGTTATCAGGCCGAGCATTTCCTGTGGCAGACCAGCGAAGACGGGCGCGTCGCCACGCTGACCCTGAACCGCCCCGACCGCAAAAATCCGCTGACATTTGAAAGCTATGCCGAGCTTCGCGACCTGTTTCGCAATCTCGTCTATGCCTCCGACGTGCGCACCATCGTCTTGACCGGCGCTGGGGGAAACTTCTCCTCGGGCGGCGATGTGTTCGAGATCATCGAACCGCTGACCAAAATGGCGATGCCCGACCTTCTGGCTTTCACGCGCATGACGGGCGATGTCGTCAAGGCCATGCGCAAATGCCCGCAGCAGATCATTGCCGCCGTTGACGGCATTTGCGCAGGTGCTGGCGCTATTCTCGCCATGGCCTCGGATTTGCGCATCGCAACACCGGAAGCCAAGACGGCCTTTCTCTTCACCCGCGTCGGCCTCGCGGGCGCAGATATGGGCGCATGCGGCATTCTCCCGCGACTGATCGGTCAGGGCCGTGCATCGGAACTGCTTTATACCGGACGCTTCATGAGCGCGGACGAAGGCGAGCGCTGGGGCTTCTTCAACGCGCTGCATCCGCAGGGCGATCTTCTGGATAAGGCCGAAGCGCTGGCGCGCAACATCGCCGATGGTCCGTGGTTCGCGCATGGCATGACCAAAACCATGCTCAATCAGGAATGGGCAATGGGCATTGAAGAACTGGTGGAATCGGAAGCGCAGGCGCAGGCCATCTGCATGGCGACGCAGGATTTCCGCCGCGCTTTCGAGGCTTTCGCAGCGAAGCAAAAGCCCGTTTTCGAGGGGAACTGACGATGGACAGTTCCGCAGCAAAACCGCTCGCGCGGGAGCATCTCGACTGGCCGTTTTTTGACAAAACCCACACCGACTGGGCCGCAAAGCTCGATGCTTTTGCAGCGAGCCCGGCGCTCACCAATGTCGATCACGGCGATACGGACAATGCCTGCCGCGCGCTGGTGAAGGCGCTTGGCCAAGCTGGTTTTCTGGAAGCGGCGGTCAGCCTGACGGGCGGCGAAGGGATCGATTCCCGCAAGCTTTGCATTGCCCGCGAGACACTGGCCTATCATGACGGTCTGGCCGATTTCGCTTTTGCCATGCAGGGCCTTGGCACCGGCGCGATCAGTCTCACCGCGTCGGACGAACTCAGGCAGGCCGTGTTGCCGAAAGTGGCAAGCGGCGAATGGATTTCGGCCTTCGCCCTGTCGGAAAAACTGGCGGGGTCCGATGTGGCGGCGATGAGTTGCGCCGCCAGAGCCGATGGCGATGATTATGTGCTCGACGGCGAAAAGACCTGGATTTCCAATGGCGGCATCGCCGATGTCTACACCGTGTTTGCCCGCACCGGCGAAGCGCCCGGCACGCGCGGCATTTCGGCTTTTGTGGTTTTCGCCACCGATCCCGGCTTTTCCATTGCGGAGCGCATTGATGTGATTGCGCCGCATCCACTGGCGACAATCCGCTTCGACAATTGCCGCATCCCGGCCTCGCGTCGCCTCGGCGCGCCGGGCGAAGGCTTCAAGATCGCCATGCGCACGCTTGATATTTTCCGCGCATCGGTTGCCGCGGCAGCGCTTGGCTTTGCACGCCGTGCAGCCAGCGAGGCGCTGTCCCATGCACGGTCGCGCCCGATGTTCGGCGGTGCATTGGCCGACTTGCAGCTGACGCAGGCGACCCTTGGCGACATGGCGACCGATATCGACGCCGCAGCGCTTCTGACCTATCGCGCAGCATGGCGGCGCGACGTTCAAAAGCTGAACACAACCAAGGAAGCCGCCATGGCCAAGATGGTTGCGACGGAAAACGCCCAGCAAATCATCGACAAGGCCGTGCAGATGTTTGGCGGTCGCGGTGTGAAAAGCGGCGAAATCGTCGAGCGGCTTTATCGCGAGATCCGCGCCCTTCGCATCTATGAGGGCGCAACGGAAGTGCAGAAACTCATTATCGCGCGCGAACTGCTGAAGGCCAATTGAAGCCCGCCACCGCGCGCATTTTCTGGAGACACAACATGCATAAGACACTTCAGCCGCAAGGCTGGGCCCGCCCCATCGGATATGCCAACGGCGTTGAAGCGCGTGGCCGCACTGTCTATATCGGCGGCCAGATCGGCTGGAACGAACAGCAACAGTTCGAGACCGACGATTTCGTGGAACAGACCGAGCAGACCTTGAAGAACATTGTCGCCATTCTGGCGGAAGCTGGCGGCAGGCCGGAACACATCGCCTCCATGACCTGGTATTTCACCGACAAGGCTGAATATACCGCCAATCTGAAAGGCATCGGCCGTGCCTATCGCGACGTGATCGGCAAGCACTTCCCCGCCATGGCGGCGGTGCAGGTCGTCGCGCTGGTCGAAGACCGGGCCAAGATCGAAATACAGGCTTTTGCCGTTATACCGGACTGAAACCACCATGGCCGATAGACGCGAATTCTCCCCCGCTGTGACAGGCACGGTTGTCGACGGCATTCTTGTCGTCACGGTCGACAACCCGCCGGTCAACGCCACATCCGCCGAGGTGCGCACAGGTTTTGCCGCAGCCATTCGCCATGCTTCTGCCGAAGCGGCGATCCGCGCGACCGTGCTGAGCGGTGCAGGCAAGATCTTCATCGGCGGGGCGGATATTCGCGAATTCGGCAAGCCGCCGGTCGAACCGACATTGCCGGATGTGATCACGATCATCGAAAGCGCCGACAAGCCGGTGGTGGCCGCGATCAACGGCCCCGCTTTGGGCGGTGGGCTTGAGGTTGCGCTTGCGGCGCATGCCCGTATCGCATCGACCAGCGCCTCCTTTGCCTTGCCGGAAGTCAAGCTCGGGATCGTGCCCGGCGCTGGCGGCACGCAACGCCTGACCCGCCTGATCGGGCCGCTCGCAGCACTCGATATGATCGCCACCGGACGCCAGATTGCCCCGGATGAAGCGCAGCAATTGGGCCTGATCGACCAGATTTCGGGCGGCGATCTTGTGGCCGACGCCATCAAGCTTGCCCATGCGCTGGTCGGCAAGCCCTTGCGCCGGACCGGCGATCTGCCCGTCAGCGCGCCCGATGCAGCCGCCTTTGAACAGGCCAAGGCCAAAATACTGAAGAAGGCGCGCGGCGCAACCGCTCCCGGCGAAGCGGCAAGGCTGGTCCAACTCTCGACAACAGCCGCGATTGCCGAAGGTCTGGCAGAAGAACGGACGACCTTCCTCCGCCTGCGCGACAGCGCGGAAGCAGCCGCCTTGCGGCATCTGTTCTTCGCCGAACGCGCCGCCGGAAAAGTGGAAGGTATTGAGGCGAAGCCTCGGGCGCTTTCCACCATCGGTATTGCCGGAACCGGCCTGATGGGATCGGGCATTGCCGTCGCCTGTCTTGCCGCTGGCTATAAGGTCATCGGCTATGAAACGACGGTGGAAGCAGCCGCCAAGGGCCAGATGCGGATCAGCGACATGATCCAGAAGGCCGTCGATACGGGCAGGCTTTCCACCGAAGCCGGAGATGCGCAACGTGCAAAGCTCAGCGTCAGCGCCGATATGGCGGCGCTGGCCGAGGCCGATCTGGTCATCGAAGCTGTGTTCGATGATTTCACCGTCAAGGCCTCGCTGTTCCAGCAACTCGACGCCCTGCTGCCTGCGACAACCATTCTCGCGACCAATACGAGCTATCTCAATCCGGATGAGCTCGCCGCCGTCACAAACCGCGCCGACCGGGTGCTGGGCCTGCACTTCTTCTCGCCCGCCAATATCATGCGGCTCCTGGAAGTGGTGCGCTGCGCGGAAACCTCCGACGAGACGCTTGCCACCGGCATCGCCTTTGCCCGCAAGATCAAGAAACTGCCCATCGTCACCGGTGTCTGCGAAGGCTTTATCGGCAACCGGATGTTTTCGGCCTATCGCGCGCAAGCCGAGCAAATATTGGCCGAAGGCGCCTATCCCGAAGATATCGACCGCGCCATGGAAGCCTATGGCTTTCCGATGGGGCTCTTCGCGGTTTACGATATGGCCGGACTGGAAATTGCCTGGGCGCGGCGCAAGAGAGCGGCGGCAAGCCGCGA
>JAEXXS010000400.1 GCA_023451915.1 Pseudomonadota bacterium
ATTTGGAACACCATCCGGCCTTAATCGCAATTATCATGCGCGCGGAATCGCAAATTGAGGATGACCTTTGCATGTTGAAAAAAATCGGTATCGCCCTGATTGGAGCCACATTGCTGGCGGGCTGCACCACGGACCCATATACGGGTGAACAAAAGATGTCGAACACGGCGGGCGGCGCGGCTATCGGCGCAGCAGTCGGTGCTTTGGGCGGCCTCATGGTTGGCGGTTCCAGCCGCGCGCAGCGCAACGCCGTGCTGATTGGCGCAGGCATTGGCGCGCTCGGCGGCGGCGCTATCGGTAACTATATGGATCGTCAGGAAAGCGAGCTGCGTGCGCAGTTGCAGGGCACCGGCGTGTCCGTGACACGTAACGGCGATCAGATCATCCTGAACATGCCGTCGAGCATCACCTTCGACACCGATCAGGATCAGGTGAAGAGCCAGTTCTATCCGACGCTGAACTCCGTGGCCATCGTGCTGCGCAAGTTCAACCAGACCCTCGTCGACGTCCTGGGCCATACCGATTCGACCGGTAGCGCGAGCCACAATCAGGACCTGTCGCAGCGTCGTGCGGGGTCGGTCGCGAGCTATCTAGGCTCGCAGGGCATTGATCCGCGTCGCTTTGCGATCATTGGTTATGGCGCAAGCCAGCCGGTCGCGACCAATGCAACGCCGGAAGGCCGCGCTCAGAACCGTCGCGTGGAAATCCAGATTTCGCCGCTGCGGGGCGCAAGCTGACGCTTCGGCAGATAGAATCGGGCCGCCAAGGCCGCTCTATCGAACGCAGTTCTTCGCAAGAAGGGCTGCGTTTTTCCATGTTGGGGCCGAATCGTTGCTTCATCGAAAGCGCCGCAGGTGCTTAAAGCGTTGGATAGGCTTTTTATTTTACGTCTCTCTAATTATAGAGAACAATAATGGAACAAAATAATAATATCTTTTAATTTCAGTTCGTTAGCCTTATTGCCAAACGAGAACAAAACAGATACAAATAGATATTGGCGATGAGCCTGCCGGGCTTCTAGCGGGACAAGAGGATGGTGTAAGATGTCTCAGAATTCATTGCGACTTGTTGAGGATAATTCAGTGGACAAGACTAAGGCACTTGATGCAGCGCTGTCACAGATCGAAAGAGCGTTCGGCAAAGGCTCGATCATGCGCCTGGGTCAGAACGACAAGGTAGTCGAGATCGAAACCGTATCGACCGGCTCGCTCTCTCTGGACATCGCGCTGGGTGTAGGCGGCTTGCCCAAGGGCCGCATTGTTGAAATTTACGGGCCGGAAAGCTCAGGTAAGACCACGCTCGCGCTGCACACCATTGCGGAAGCACAGAAGAAGGGCGGCATCTGCGCATTCGTTGACGCTGAACATGCGCTCGACCCTGTTTACGCACGCAAGCTCGGCGTGGATCTGGAAAACCTGCTGATCTCGCAGCCGGACACTGGCGAGCAGGCGCTTGAAATTACCGATACGCTCGTTCGTTCCGGCGCCATCGACGTTCTGGTCGTGGACTCCGTTGCAGCACTGACGCCGCGTGCGGAAATCGAAGGCGAGATGGGCGATTCGCTGCCGGGACTTCAGGCCCGCCTGATGAGCCAGGCGCTGCGCAAGCTCACCGCTTCGATCTCGCGCTCCAATTGCATGGTCATCTTCATCAACCAGATTCGTATGAAGATTGGCGTCATGTTTGGTTCGCCTGAAACGACCACCGGCGGCAATGCGCTGAAGTTCTATGCTTCGGTTCGTCTTGATATCCGCCGCATCGGCTCCATCAAGGAGCGTGATGAGGTCGTCGGTAATCAGACCCGTGTGAAGGTGGTGAAGAACAAACTTGCTCCTCCCTTCAAGCAGGTCGAGTTCGACATTATGTATGGCGCCGGTGTTTCCAAGACGGGCGAACTGGTCGATCTTGGTGTGAAGGCTGGCGTCGTTGAAAAGTCGGGCGCTTGGTTCTCCTATAATTCGCAACGTCTCGGCCAGGGCCGTGAAAACGCGAAGCTTTATCTCAAGGAGAATCCGGAAGTTGCGCGTGAAATCGAAACGACGCTTCGCCAGAATGCCGGTTTGATCGCGGAACAGTTCCTTGAGGACGGCGGCCCTGAAGAAGATGGCGGATCTGACGTTGCGGAGATGTAATATCCGCCCTTGGTTCTATTCGAGCCGCTGTACTGATTAGAAGTTGGAAGCCCTGTGCAGTTGCGCAGGGCTTCACTTTTTCAGTCGCAGCTTGATGGGAATTCAAACGCACCGGCAAAAGCTGCTTTCATGGGCAGAATTTGCCTTTATGGCGCAGGATGCTTATCTGGACAGAAAAGCAGCACATCGTTAAAAGCGGTCAACCGAAGAACTCCACTTCACATCTTTGCAGGATGAGAGGGGGAGTAATGCCTGCCGTCTGCGTTATTTATTGCGGTTTGCAGGTGCAAAAGACAATCGATGCTGCTTTTTATGGCGGCATCCATGCAGGGCAAGAAAAGCCCAAGGGTGAATTATGGCTGGCGTCAACGAGATTAGGTCCACATTCCTCGATTACTTCCGCAAGAACGGACATGAAATCGTTCCGTCGAGTCCGCTTGTGCCGCGCAATGACCCGACGCTCATGTTCACCAATGCGGGCATGGTGCAGTTCAAGAACGTTTTTACCGGGCTGGAACACCGCGCCTATAATCGCGCAACCACCTCGCAGAAATGCGTGCGCGCCGGCGGCAAGCATAACGATCTCGACAATGTCGGCTACACTGCGCGTCACCACACTTTTTTTGAAATGCTGGGCAATTTTTCGTTCGGCGACTATTTCAAGGAAGACGCCATCAGCTTCGCCTGGAACCTGATCACCAAGGAATTCGGTCTGCCGAAGGACAAGTTGCTCGTCACCGTCTACCATACGGATGAGGATGCCGCGAATTACTGGAAGAAGATCGCCGGTCTGAGCGATGACCGCATCATCCGTATTGCCACCAGCGACAATTTCTGGGCGATGGGCGATACGGGTCCATGCGGCCCCTGTTCGGAAATCTTCTTCGATCACGGCGATCATATCTGGGGTGGACCTCCCGGATCGCCTGACGAAGATGGCGACCGTTTCATCGAGATCTGGAATCTCGTTTTCATGCAGTTCGAACAGGTGACGCCGGATCAGCGCATTGATCTGCCGCGTCCGTCGATCGATACCGGCATGGGTCTGGAACGCGTTGCGGCGGTGTTGCAGGGCGTACATGACAATTACGACATCGACCTGTTCAAGGCGCTGATCCGCGCTTCGGAAGAAGCAACCGGCGTCAAGGCCGAGGGCGATTTCCGCGCCAGCCATCGCGTGATTGCCGATCATCTGCGTGCGTCGAGTTTCCTGATTGCCGATGGCGTTCTGCCGTCGAATGAAGGTCGCGGTTATGTGCTGCGCCGCATCATGCGCCGCGCGATGCGCCATGCCCAGCTTCTGGGCGCGAAGGAACCGTTGATGTGGCGTCTGCTGCCAGCGCTCATTCGCGAAATGGGTCAGGCCTATCCGGAACTGATCCGCGCCGAAGCGCTGATTTCCGAAACGCTGAAACTGGAAGAAACCCGTTTCCGCAAAACGCTGGAACGCGGTCTCGGCCTGTTGTCCGATGCGTCGGAGAAACTGGTTGAAGGCGACCGGCTCGATGGCGAAACCGCTTTCAAGCTCTACGACACCTACGGTTTCCCGCTCGATCTGACGCAGGATGCGTTGCGTCAGCGCGGCATCACCGTCGATACGGACGGCTTTAGCACCGCCATGGAACGCCAGAAGGCCGAGGCGCGCGCCAATTGGGCAGGCTCCGGCGAAGCCGCAACCGAAACGATCTGGTTCGGTATCAAGGACAAGGTCGGCGCGACCGAGTTCCTCGGTTATGAAACCGAAAGCGCTGAAGGCGTTATCGCCGCTCTGGTGCGCGACGGTGCGGAAGTGCAGTCGGCGTCCGAAGGCGAGACCGTGTCCGTTGTGGTCAACCAGACGCCATTCTATGGCGAATCCGGTGGCCAGCAGGGCGATACCGGCACGATTTCCGGCGACGGTTTTCTCATCACCATCAAGGACACGCAGAAAAAGGGCGAGGGCGTCTTCGTTCATATCGGCGAAGTGACCAAGGGTACTGCGAAGACCGGCGAAGCCGTCGAATTGAAAGTCAATTCGGATCGTCGCACACGCATTCGCTCCAACCACTCGGCAACCCATCTTCTGCATGAAGCCCTGCGCGAAACGCTCGGCAGCCATGTGGCGCAGAAGGGGTCGCTCGTCGCCCCCGACCGCCTGCGTTTTGACTTCTCGCATCCGAAGCCGATTTCGGCTGAAGAACTGGCCA
>JAEXXS010000212.1 GCA_023451915.1 Pseudomonadota bacterium
TGCCCGCATTGGCGCTGGCGCTGCCGCTTGCCGCCATCCTGGCTCGCGTGACGCGCTCCGCCGTCATCGAAACTTTGGGTGAGGATTTCGTGCGGACTGCGCGCGCCAAGGGCCTGACGCGCAAGGCAGCCCTTTGGCGTCATGCGGTGCCCAATGCGCTGATCCCTGTCGTCACCATCATCGGCCTGCAATTCTCCTTTCTGCTGGCGGGAACTATCATCATCGAAAACGTCTTCAATCTGCCCGGCCTTGGAAGGCTGGTGTTTCAGGCCATCGCGCAGCGCGATCTCGTCACCGTGCAGTCGCTGGTGACGTTGCTTGCCGCTTCCGTGATCGCGGTGAATTTCATCGTCGATCTCGTCTATGGCTTCATCGATCCGCGCCTTTCGACGGGAGGCAGCCGATGAGCGATACGCAAATCCTGCCGAAGCCCGGCATTTTCAGAACGGTGCTTTTGAGCCGCAGCCTGACCATCGGCACGCTGATTACCGTTATCCTGATCGCGATGGCGCTCATCTCCTTTTTCTGGACGCCCTATTCGCCGACGGCGATGAATTTCCGCGACAAGCTGCAGGGGCCAAGCCTCAATCATCTTTTCGGCACGGATAATTTCGGTCGCGATGTGTTTTCCATGATCATGGTCGGCGCGCGCAATTCCATCGCTGTTTCGATCATCGCGGTGCTGGTTGGTGCCGGGATCGGCATTCCGCTTGGGTCACTTGCGGCGGCACGCGGCGGCATGGTGGACGGTTTTGTCATGCGCATGACCGATCTGGCTTTCGCCTTTCCCGCGCTGCTCACCGCCGTCATCATCACGGCGGTTTTCGGTCCCGGTGCGGTGAATGCGATGATCGCCATCGGCATTTTCAACATTCCGGTGTTTGCGCGTGTTACACGCGGCGCATCGCTCGGGCTTTGGAAGCGCGAATATGTCCAGGCGGCCCGTTGCGCCGGGCGTGGCGACGTGTCGATCACGCTGTTGCATGTGCTGCCCAATATCAACCATGTGCTGATCGTTCAGGCGACGATCCAGTTCGCGCTGGCCATCGTTGCCGAAGCGGGCCTTTCTTATGTCGGGCTTGGCACCCAGCCGCCGATGCCGAGCTGGGGCAAGATGCTCAACGACGCACAGACCTTTATTTATGACGCGCCATGGCTCGCCATTTTCCCCGGCCTCGCCATCACCTTTGCCGTGCTTGGCCTCAACATGCTGGGTGACGGATTGCGCGATGTGCTGGACCCCCGCGTCAGGAGGCAGAGATGACCGCTCCCTTGCTTGAAATGGACAATATGTCCGTCGAGCTGCCCTTCGGCGCTCGCTCGGCGGATATTGTCTCCGGCATCACGTTGACGCTGAACCGTGGCGAACGCCTCGGTGTGGTGGGCGAATCCGGTAGCGGCAAGTCGATCACCGCCCTTGCCGCCATGGGTTTGCTGCCCGAGCGCATGCGCGTGCGCGGCAGCTTGCGTTTTGACGGTGAAGATCTGGCGAACAAGCCGGAAGCGGAACTGTGCAAGATGCGCGGACGGCGCATGGCGATGATCTTTCAGGAGCCGATGACGGCGCTCAATCCGGTCAAGTCCATCGGCGCGCAGATTGCCGAAGGCCGCCGCCTGCATCTGGGTGAAAGCCGCGCCGATGCGGAACGTGAAGCGCGCCGTCTTCTCGATCGCGTGGGGCTGCCTGCGCCGCGCTTCAACCTCGATCTTTACCCGCACCAGCTTTCCGGCGGGCAACGCCAGCGCGTGATGATCGCCATGGCGATTGCCTGCGAGCCGGACCTGCTGATTGCCGATGAACCGACAACGGCGCTCGATGTGACTGTGCAGGCGCAGATTCTCGATCTGATGGACGAGCTGATCGATGAAACCGGCACGGCGCTGATGCTCATCACCCATGATCTCGGCGTGGTTTCGGAAATGACCGACCGGATTGCCGTCATGTATGCGGGCCGCATTGTCGAGACGGGCCGCACCGAAGCCGTTTTCCACCGCATGGCGCACCCTTACGCGCGCGGCTTGTTTGCAGCCTCGCCGCATGGGGCGGCATTGGTGCGCAGCCACGCCACGGGCAGGCGTCAGCGCCTTGCCGCCATTCCGGGTGTCGTGCCGGACCCGCTGGCGCGTCCGCCTTATTGCACCTTTGCCGACCGCTGCGCCTTTGTGCAGGACGATTGCCGACTGTCCATACCGGCTCTCGATTTCATCGCCGAGAATGATGGCATCGTGCATCGCGCCGCCTGCCTGCATCCGCGTGAAGGCGAGGTGGTTTCATGAGCCAGATGATTTTGCAGGTGCGCGATGTGGTGCGCGAATATCAGCTTCCACGCGCATCCTTCTTTTCAAAGCCCAGCGCCTTGCGGGTGCTGCATGGTGTAAATGTCGAGATCGAAGCCGGGCAAAGCCTTGGCATTGTCGGCGAAAGCGGTTCGGGCAAATCCACGCTCGCTCGCGCCGTGATGGGGCTGGAACGACCGCAATCGGGGCAGATTCTGATCAACGGGCAGGATATCTATGCACTGGATCGGCCCGGCCTGCGCGAGGCGCGCAAGGGCTTTCAGGCGATTTTTCAGGACCCCTATGGCTCGCTCGATCCGCGCCATACGGTGAAGCGCATTATTTCCGAGCCGATTGTGTCGCTGGAAAGCGGCACGAGCGCCAAAGACCGCGACGACCGCGTGGCGGAAGTGCTGGAGGCGGTTGGCCTGCCAAAAGCATCGGCGGAAAAATATCCGCATGAATTTTCCGGCGGGCAGCGCCAGCGCATCGCCATTGCGCGCGCTTTGATCACCAAACCCGCGCTGATTGTCGCTGACGAACCGGTCTCGGCGCTCGACGTTTCCATTCAGGCGCAGGTTTTGAACCTGATGATGGATTTGCAGGAAAAATTCGGCCTTTCCTATCTTTTCATCAGCCACGACCTCGGCGTGGTGCGCGCGATTACCGACCGCGTTGCGGTGATCTATCGCGGCATTATCGTCGAGCAGGGGCCGACCAATGCGGTATTCGACAATCCGCAGCACGACTATACGCGCGCGCTGGTTGATGCCGTGCCAAAACCTTTCTCCAGTCGCCGCAAGCGCGTGCGGCGATCCGATGCCACACTGAAATTGCCTGAGTGATTTGAGGAAATATCCAATGTCGAATCTCGCCGATTTGTCAGCCGTCGAACTCGTGTCCGCCTATCAGGCGAAGTCGCTTTCGCCGGTCGAGGTTACGCAAGCTGTCATCAGCCGCATCGAAGCCTATGAGCCGAAGCTGAATGCGCTTTGGGCTTATGATCCCGATGCTGCACTTGCGGCGGCGAAAGCCTCGGAAACGCGCTGGTCGAAGGGTGAGCCTGCCGGTCCCATCGATGGCGTACCGCTGACGATCAAGGAGAATATCGCCACCGAAGGCACGGCGGTTCCGCTTGGTTGCGCGGCGCTGCCGCTGAAGCCTGCCGGCGCCGACGCGCCGCCTGCGGCCCGCACCCGTGAGGCTGGCGGCGTGCTGCTCGCCAAGACCACCATGCCCGATCTCGGCATGTTGTCGTCGGGCCTGTCGAGCTTCCATAAGCTTGCGCGCAACCCGTGGGATTTGAACACCAATCCGGGCGGTTCGAGTGCTGGTGCGGGCAGCGCTGGCGCGGCGGGTTATGGCCCGTTGCATATCGGCACCGATATTGGCGGCTCCATTCGCCTGCCTGCTGGGTGGTGCGGTCTCGTCGGTCTGAAGCCGTCCTTCGGGCGCATTCCGATCGACCCGCCGTTTCTCGGCCGCGTTGCCGGTCCGATGACCCGCACGGTTGCCGATAGCGCGCTTTATATGTCGGTGCTGTCGCGGCCTGACCGCCGCGATGGCATGAGCCTGCCCTATCAGGATATTGACTGGATGGACCTGACCATCGACGTCAAGGGCCTGAAGATCGGCCTGTGGCTCGATGCCGGTTTCGGTGAACCGACTGGCGATGAAACCCGCGCTGCGGTCGAAGCCGCCGCGAAAGCTTTTGCCGATGCGGGCGCGATCATCGAGCCTGTTGCGCCATTCCTCAATCGCACCATGATCGACGGTCTCGACCGCTTCTGGCGTGCGCGGTCGTGGTCGGATATCAAGAAGATGACGCCCGAAAACCGTGCGAAGATCCTGCCCTATATCTATCAATGGACAGAGACCGCCGAAGGACTTTCCGGCGAGGAAGTTTATCTCGGCTTCGCGCAGATGGATGCCATGCGCAATGCGGCGCTTGCGGCGTCCAAGGATTTTGACTTCATCATCTCGCCGACCGCTCCAATGCCGACCTATCCCGCGGAATGGGCCTCTCCGATCAACGATCCGCAGCGTCCTTTCGAGCATATCGCCTTCACCGTGGCGATGAACATGTCGGAACAACCGGCGATCTCGATCAATTGCGGCTATACATCGACAGGGCTGCCCATCGGCTTGCAGATTTTCGGCCAGCGTTTCGACGATCTGGGCGTGTTGCGACTGGCGCAGGCTTACGAAAATATTCGGCCAGTGCAGCGCCCTTGGCCGGTTATTGCCTGAGCCAGTGATCGCCTGATCGCCAAACCAGCACCCCTCATCCTGAGAAGGCGCGAAGCGCCGTCTCGAAGGGCGAGGGGGCGAGGGGAGCGAGCGGTAAGGGTGAAATTTTGGCCCGCCTTCTCCTCACCCTTCGAGACGATGTCCTTCGACAAGCTCAGGACCTCTCCTCAGGATGAGGGGGCGCGTGCCCGCCTTTTCTAGAGCGGTTCCGGTTAAAACGGAATCGTAGAACCGCTCTATCTATTTGTTTTTACGCATTATCCTACGCAAAACCGCTACGCACTTTTGCTGGAAATGCTCTATTTACCGGGCCTGAGCGGCGCGCGTTCCTTATAGCGGTCAACGGCGGTGAGCTTCTGGATCAGCGGGTCGGCATCGCGCCAGCCGTAAATTTCGGTGCGCAGATAGTCGAGTTCGGCGTCGAGTTCATCTTCGCCAATCTCGGTCCACCATGATTTCGGGCGACCGTCGCTGCCATCCGACCAGCGATAGCGGCGCTCTTTCAGCTTGTCCTTCATTTCAAAGGGGCTGTTTTCGGCATAGATGCGCAGGCGCGATTTCTGACTGGCCTTGAGCAGTTCGGCAAAGGGCGAGGTATCACCCGACTGTTCTTTCAGCACCGCAAGCAGCGCCTGACAATCATCCTCGGCGCGGTGTCCATTGTGAAAATAGCCGCTCTGGCCGATCAGATAGCCAAGCTTGGTGCCTTCGAAGCCGCGCGCTGTCCAGTCGATTTCCTTGACCGAACAGGCCCACGGCTTGTTGGCGAAGACGGGTGAAAACCGCTCCAGAAACGGGCGGTCGAAACCGGCATTATGCGCAATGATCAGGTCCGCATCCGCGATCAATGTTTCGAGCTTGCCCCGCGGGATCGTCTGCCCCTTCACCATCTCGTCGGTGATGCCGGTGATACGGGTAATGTCGGCCGGGATCGGCTTCGACGGTTCCTGCAACGCGCCGAAAGTTGCGCAGACATCGCCAATCGAGCCATCATCGGCATAGCGGAAGGCGACCGCACCGATTTCGATGATTTCTTCCTGCGCGGCATTCAGTCCGGTGGTTTCCGTATCCACCACCACGCCAAGGCGAGGGAAGGCCAGTTTGTCAGCTTCTGGCACCACGGGCAGAGGATCGAGCCGCTGCAAAATGCGATAACGCCCGCTGTCATTCAGCAGGCGCACCATTTCCGCCTCGTTGAGGGCGGTCGCCTTGCCGATGTCCCGCCTTGGCTTCGAGCGGGCAGGACGCAGCTCCGCCCGTTCTTCTCCTGCCTTCGCAGCGGGAGCAAAAAGGTCGAACTGGTGGCGCATCGAAATTCTCCGCGAGAGCATTGCCAGCACGCATATCGGATGGCTTTGCGTTGGAAATGCAAAACAACAAAGAAAGCGCTGCCAGGCCGGATTTTCGGCTGGGGCGCTCGCATAGCATGGTCACAGGATGGCATCTAGCCTTTTTCAGACCAAGCCTTCATTCGCATTAGTAACAGGTAATAATGGCCGGAAATGGCTTCAAGCGTCTGGCGCTTGACTTCGACGAGCAATATCTGGGGATAAACATCATGCGCTTATCTCAGAATAGAATTCAGCTTCCGCATGGAGGCCATTGTTTATAATTTTTTATTAGCAGTTCCTTTATTTCAGTATGCGAATAATTTATTCTGTAACCGTTAATTGATCTGCAAAAGTTAATTTGACTTATATGTGCAATTGCACTTCCAGATGGGCGTCACTACTTGTTGAATTATAATTCAATCGATTATTGGTTACGCTACACGTGAAAATTGTTCCCTCTTTGCTGATCATGCTGTTTGCGGTCGCGATGACGAGCCTATGGGTGCTCGACAGGCGGCGAAAGCACATGCTGCTGTTCGGCCTGAGCTTTGCAGCATTTTCGCTTGGGCATTTCGTGCAGGTTTCTCCGCTTCTGCCGGATCTGCGGCAGACCTTTCTGCTGGCGATCGTGGTGCAACTTGCAGCCGGCTGGCTGTTCTGTCAGGCGGTGATGGTCCGCCTTGGGCGGGGCTTTCCTCCGATAACCGCGTCGCTGATCACGGTTTTAACGCTGGTCGCTGTCGGCCTGCTGGCCTGGCAGGGGGCAATTTACAGCTATCTCGTCGTTGCGGCCAATATCGGTCAGGGAGCGCTGGCCGCTATTCTGTGCTGGAAAGCCGGGCGCGGGCCGGGAGACCGGTGGATTGAAACGGCGCTGCGTCTGGTTCTGGCGCTTTTGGCGGCGCATTTCTTCCTGCGCAGCATCTTCACGATCGTCATGCTCGACGATGTGATGAGTTCCAGAGAATTGCTCGCCTTGCCCTATTGGTCATGGGTGACGGTGGCCGCGTCCATGGGCGGCGTTCTGCTTGGTCTCTTCATTTTGACCGTCGCTGCCCTCGATATCATCGACAAATTGCGCAATGAACGCGATGCCGATCCGCTGACAGGCCTTCTCAACCGGCGCGGCATGGAACTGCGCGCAAGACGCAAGCTCGCGAAGGGGCCGCCGGATGCGACCCATGCGGTCATTATTGCCGATATCGATCATTTCAAAGCGATCAACGACCAGTTGGGCCATGCGACCGGTGATCGGGTGCTGGTCGAGTTTTCGCATCTGCTGCAATCGCTGGCCGGAAAAGATGTGCTTGTCAGCCGGGTCGGCGGGGAGGAGTTTGTTCTGCTGGTCGCGGGCAGCGCCCAATCTTGCGAGCGTTTTGCCAAGCGGCTTTGCATCCAGGTCGGGCGACATTCATTTGCGGCGCTGCCGGGCGACCGCCGTGTGACATGCAGTTTTGGTGTCGCCATGCTGCGCGATGATGAAACGCTGTGGCAAACGCTGTCCCGCGCCGATCGCGCTTTGATGCGGGGCAAACATCGCGGACGCAACCGCACAGTAACAGAGGGCAAGGAATTCGCGGCGTTTTCGAGCGATGCGCCAGCCCCCTATCGCCTGACGGGCTGATGCGGCGTTCCCCTCAGCGAGAGGAATTATCAACCACACGCCATTCGTAAAGACTTTAGTTACCATAATTCGCCATGCTGAAAGCGACCAATGCGGTCACTGCTTCGCTTCGGCCACTGCTTTGCCATGTCCTCTTCGCTTTTTTGCCGAACTGACATGCGAGGCGAGGCCGGAAGTGGAACCGCGAAGTCGAATTCCAGTCGGGTTAGTATTATGGCGTGTGTGACAGAAGTGTATGGCTATGCGGCTCGGCATGGCGGCCGTATCGGCCTTCCGTTCAGTTTGCGTGGCATCTTGCGCGTAACGGCCTTTGCCGCGACCGGGCTTGTCGCCGGCGGCTGGATGCTGACCACGCTTGGCACGCTTGAAACGGCCCTTCCGGCCTTTGCGCCTGTTGCTCCGGTCATGCGGCGCATTCCGGCCGCCATGCCGCAGGCGCTGGCCCTTGTCGACCAGACCCGTTCGCCCTCGCACAAGATGCGCGAGAGCTTCATCAAGGCCTATACGGCGGATGCCGCCTATTCCAACCTCGACTGGCGTCGCAACAAGATGGCCGAGGATCAGCCGATCATTGCCGATATCGGTCCGGATTCCGTCATCGAGCCCAAATCCGTAGACGTTGCTTCGCTGATTGAGCCGCGTGCCGACCGGGTCAAACTGCCCGAGCCGGTGGTTGCAGTTGCTTCTGCCGCCGCTGCGACCGACAAAACGGGCGGCAGGGCGGCGCAACCTTCGCCAGCACCCGCTATGGCGCTTGGCTATGCCAGCGCGCCGCAAACGCCTGCCGCGCTTGTCGCGCTGGCCCAAATCCAGCCGCAGAACCCGACCGACATTCTGCCGCTGTCGAAGGCCGAAGAAGCCGATGCGGAGGAGGCGGCCACGCCCGATCTGCCGGTTGGCAAGGCGATACCGTTGCCGCAATCTGCGCCTGACCCGAAAACGGATATGACGGCTGACGACGATACCGATAGCAATATGTTCGTGCCGGACGATGTGCCTTTGCCCGGCGCAAAGCCGCCGCTCCGCGCCTCGCGGATGCATCCGAAGACACAGCTTGCCTATGCACCCGAAAGCGGCCTGACGGAGACGCCGGAGCCCGGTCTCTTCAGCCCGCTCATCAATCAGGCTGCGCGCAGCCGCGTCGCCATCTATGATATTTCCGCCGCGACCGTCTATTTGCCGAGCGGCGAAAAGCTGGAAGCCCATTCCGGGATCGGTCGCATGCGCGACAATCCCACCTATGTGAACCAGAAGAACCGTGGCCCCACGCCGCCACACAGCTATAATCTGCGTATGCGCGAGGCGCTGTTCCATGGCGTTGAGGCGATCCGCCTGACACCGGCTGACGGCAACAACCGCTACAATCGCGACGGGCTGTTGGCGCATACATTCATGCTGGGACGCAACGGCGATTCCAATGGCTGCGTGGTGTTCCGGGATTATCCGCGCTTCCTGCGCGCCTTCAAGCGCGGCGAGTTCAATAAGCTGGTCGTCGTGCCCCGGATGTCGTC